>NZ_JALKFW010000205.1:0-68835 GCF_023243055.1 Frankia sp. AgPm24
ATCCACCTAACCGACTACCAGAAGTAACGATCAATCGGTATGCCTCGCGGCAAGGAACTACTGAGGCGCTGCACTAGGGCTCCCCTGGCGCCTCGCGGGTGGGGGCGACGGTGGGCGCGGGGGTGGGGGTGAACTCCGGGGTGGCGTGGTAGTCGATGGAGCCGGCGACCTGGGGGTAGTGGACGTCGAAGGCGGGACGTTCGGAGCGGATCCGCGGGAGCACGGTGAAGTTGTGCCGGGGCGGCGGGCAGGAGGTGGCCCACTCCAGCGAGTTGCCGAAGCCCCAGGGATCGTCGACGGCCGCCAGCGGGCCGCGGCGGTAGGAATGCCACAGGTTGTACAGGAACGGCAGTGTGGAGACGGCGAGCAGGAACGACCCGGCGGTCGACAGGGTGTTCAGGGTGGTGAATCCGTCCGATGGTCCGTAGTCGGCGTACCGGCGGGGCATACCGCGCAGGCCCAGCCAGTGCTGCACCAGGAACGTGCCGTGGAAGCCGAAGAACACCGTCCAGAAATGGACCTTTCCGAGACGGTCGTCCATCATGCGGCCGGTGGCCTTGGGGAACCAGAAGTAGGTGCCGCCGAACGCGGCGAACACAACGGTGCCGAACACGACATAGTGGAAGTGGGCGACGACGAAGTAGCTGTCGCTGACATGGAAGTCGATCGGCGGGCTGGCCAGCAGCACACCGGTCAGCCCGCCGAACAGGAACGTGACGAGGAAGCCGAGGGCGAACAGCATCGGTGTCTCGAAGGTGAGCTGTCCACGCCACATCGTGCCGACCCAGTTGAAGAACTTGATCCCGGTGGGCACCGCGATGAGGAAGGACAGGAACGCGAAGAAGGGCAGCAGCACCGCGCCGGTGACGAACATGTGGTGCGCCCACACGGCCACCGACAGCGCGCCGATGCCGACGGTGGCGAACACCAGTCCCTTGTAGCCGAACAGCGGCTTGCGGGAGAACACCGGCAGGATCTCGCTGATGATCCCGAAGAACGGCAGGGCGATGATGTAGACCTCGGGATGCCCGAAGAACCAGAACAGATGCTGCCAGAGTATGGCGCCGCCGTTGCCGGCGTCGAACACGTGCGCGTTGAACCGGCGGTCGGCCTCGAGCGAGAGCAGCTGCGCGGCCAGCACCGGGAACGCGACCAGCACCAGGATGGACGTGACCAGGAACGTCCAGCAGAACATCGACAGTCGGAACATCGTCATGCCCGGCGCCCGCAGGCACAGAATGGTGGTGATCATGTTGACGCCGCCGAGGATGGTGCCCAGACCCGAGACGGCCAGGCCGAGAATCCACAGATCGCCACCGGGCAGCGGGGAGTAGTCCTTGCCGCTGAGCGGTGCGTAGGCGAACCAGCCGAAGTCGGCGGCGCCGTCCGGGGTGAGAAAACCCGAGATGACGACGAGTCCGCCGAACAGGAAAAGCCAGTACGACAGAGCGTTCAGGCGGGGAAACGCCACATCCGGCGCGCCGATCTGCAGGGGTACCAGCAGGTTCGCGAACGCGAAGGCCAGCGGTGTCGCGAACAGCAGCAGCATGACCGTGCCGTGGATCGTGAACAGCTGGTTGTACTGCTCGTTGGAGAAGAACTGCAACCCTGGCCGGGCGAGCTCCGAGCGCATCATGACGGCGAGCATCCCGGCGAACAGGAAGAATCCCATCGAGGTCACGAAGTACATGACCGCGATGTCCTTGTGGGACGTCGTGCGCAGGTAGCCGAGCAGGTTCGACCGTGGCCGGCGGTGGACCGCGAGGTCCGGCTCCGAGGTGGATCGAATGACCGGGCCCGAAGGGTTCGGCGGCTCCTCGACGATCGTCACGCGCGGCTCCCGGGGTTTGACTGTCGCAACAGTCCGCAAGCCTAGCGTGACCAAGAGTATTCGTCTGGTGGCGGCGCAGGGGTGGGTGGGTCAGGCGGAGTGGGCGGTGCGGTGGCCGTCCTCGACGATCCAGGTGGCGTCGGTGGTGACGGGGGAGTCCGGGCGGTCGGAGTCGGCGACGACGCGCTGGTCGGCGCGGCACTGCGTCGGGGTGAGCCGGAACCGGGTGTAACCGCGTCGGTCACCGCGGAAGTAGCGCACATGCGGGTTGAACCGGGCGTTGTTCTCCCGCACGAAATCGTCGCTGATCAGGAAGAACGCCGAGCTGATCGACGTGCAGACGAACTCGGTGGCGACCGCCGGGGTGTCCGGCCGGTCGAAGTCGACCCGCAGGTCGTTCACCCACGCGCAGTGCAGGTCACCCGAGAGCACGACGGGGTTGGACACCCTGCTGTCGCGCACCCCGGTCAGCAGGCGCCGCCGGTACGGGCGGTAGCCGTCGTTCTGGTCGAGGTTGGTGAGCAGCTCCGTGCCGCCGGTGGGGAGCTGGCCGTCGAGCTGGGCCATCATGGTCTGCTGGGCGATGAGGTTCCACCGGGTGCGTGAGGCGTCCAGACCCGCGCGCAGCCAGCGCTCCTGGTCGGTGCCGGCCATCGTCCCGTCGAAGTCGGTGCGGCCCAGTTCGGCCGGACCGATCGCCGAGGGATAGTCGCCGGGGGTCCGGGTGCGGTACTGGCGGGTGTCCATCACGTTGAACGTGGCCAGGCTGCCGAACGTGAGCCGGCGGTAGATCCGCAGGTCGGGGGAGCCGGGGTTGAGCTCGGCGCGGATCGGCATGTGCTCGTAGTAGGCCTGGTAGGCGGCGGCGCGCTGGCGGGCGAACCGGGCCGGGTCCTGATGCCTGGCGCCGGTGTCACCGGGCTCGTCGACGAGGCCCGCGTAGTTGTTCTCGACCTCGTGGTCGTCCCAGGTCACCACCCACGGGGCCGCGTGGTGGGCGGCCTGCAACGCCGGGTCGGCCTTGTACTGGCCGTACCGGTTGCGGTAGTCGGCGAGGGTCTGCAACTGGTCGAGGCCGAGGGTCTGCGGTGTGGTGTGGAGCCGGTCGGGGAAACGGCTGTCCGGGTCGTACTCGTAGATGTAGTCGCCGACGTGCACGACCAGGTCCGGATGGTCGGCGGCGATCGCGTCGAACGCCGGCCAGTAGCCGTTCTGGAAGTCCTGGCAGGACACCAGCGCGAAGCTCAGCGACCCGCTGGCCGCCGCCGCCCCACCGGGCGCCGGCGCCGCGGCCGTGCGGGTGCGACCCACCGGGCTGAGCACCGTCCCGGCACGGAAACGGTAGTAGTAGTCGCGTCCCGGCTCCAGCCCGCGGACGTCGACGTGCACCGAGTGCGCGAACGCCGCCTGCGCCGTCTGCGTGCCGGCGCGGACCACCGAGGCGAACCGCTCGTCGGTCGCGATCTGCCAGTCGACGGGGACGTCCCGGGACGGCATACCACCGCCCTGCGTCGGCTTCGGGGCGAGCCGCGTCCACAGGATCACCCCGTCCGGCAGCGGATCGCCGCTGGCCACGCCGAGCCCGAACACGCCGTCGGACACCCCCGGCACGGGCGTCGGCGCGCGCAGGGTCGGCACCGGGGACGGAGCCGTACCGTTCGAGGTGCTGCAGGCGGCGAGGCCGATCCCGCCGAGCGCCGCACCACCGAGACCCAGCCCACCGAGCAGCAGCGACCGCCGGTGGGGTCGCGGGCCGGCACCCTGGGCCGACTGGGCGCGGGCGGGGGAGACGGCGTCGCCTCGATCACGGCTCACAGCTTCGGGAGCGTAGCCGCCGATCGGGCCCGTACGCGGACCGCATCGTCCGGACGCGTTGTTCTTCGGCTGTTCTTTGCTTTCTGTTGCCCTACGTCGCCCCTGTCCCGGTCACGGACGGACCCGGCGGGCGGCGGGTCAGCTCAGGGAGACCTCGCGGCGGGCGGGATCGCGCAGGTCGGTGCCGGCGGCCAGCCAGCGCTGATGCAGGGCCTCCGGGCCATGGACGCGCTTGTAGGCGGCCTCGTTCGTCGTCATCGGCAGCAGCGGCAGGAACCGGACCGGCGCGGGTCCCGGATCGGAGGCGGAGCCGCCGCCGCTGCCGGGGTCGAAACCGATGGCCGCGTCGGGGCTGGCCAGCAGGTCGGAGATCGAGAACTCGTCGATGGCCGCGGACGGCTGTGCCGCGGCGGGCAGATCGGGGATGAGACCGCCGGGTTCGGCGACCAGGACGGCGGTGAACGGGGCCCCGTCCCAGAGCGGTTCGCCGAGGTCGAGGGCAGCGCCGGGGGCGATCGGACGGCTCTCCACCACGGGAATCGCCGCGAGCACCGCGAGCCGGCGCAGCACGCTGTCCTGCAGACCGCGCAGCGACAGCACCAGCTCCGCGCGCGGACCGGCCGGATCGCGCACCGTCGCCGCGGCCGCCGTCATCGGCTCGCGGGACATGCCGAGGGTCAGATAGCGCACGATTCCGGTGCGGTCGGGGCCGTAGCGCAGGATCTCGATCTGCTCGGTACCGAGGAACGTCACGGCGGCCCGGCCGGTGTCGGGGCCGAACACCCCGGCCACATGCCGTTCGATCCGGGTGCCCAGCGTGTTGTCGCTCATCGGACCGGTTCCGCCCATGCCATGCACCGATCGTAGGGTCGGGACAGGACACGCGCGGTATTCGGGGCGGGAACCGTCCGCCGCGGTGGGGCCGTTGGACAGGGTGCGCGACCCTGACGAGGCCGGTCATGGAGGGGCAATGGGACAGGTTCTGACGAAAGGTGGCAACGCACCGTTGCCGACCGGGGACGTCCGGGTCGAGATCGCCTCGTCGAGCCCGTTGGACATCGCCGCGATCCTGGTGACGGCCACCGGCAAGGTCCGTTCGGACGACGACTTCGTCTTCTTCAACCAGCCGAACGGCCCCGGGGTTCGGCTGGTGCCGCCGTCGGCGCTGGAGTTCAGCCTGGCCGCCGTCCCGGCCGAGATCGACAAGGTCGTCGTCACCGGCAGCCTGGACGGCAG
The DNA here is from genome assembly GCF_023243055.1 of Frankia sp. AgPm24. NCBI lineage: Bacteria > Bacillati > Actinomycetota > Actinomycetes > Frankiales > Frankiaceae > Frankia > Frankia sp. AgPm24. The sequence continues at coordinate 4,883 of NZ_JALKFW010000205.1, forward strand.
CGGCCCGCTCACCTTCGCCGGTGTCCGTGGCCTCGGCATCGCTGTGCGGGACGCGCGTGGTGGCGCTGAGCTGGTCCGTTTCGATCCGGCTGGCCTCGGCACCGAGACGGCCCTGATCCTCGTCGAGCTCTACCGCCGGGCCGGTTCCTGGAAGGCCCGCGCCGTCGGCCAGGGCTACGCCTCGGGCCTGGCCGGCATCGCCACCGACTTCGGCATCTCCGTGGACGACCCCGGCACCGCCGAGCAGCCGCCGGTGGGAGGCCAGCAGTGGGGGCCGCCGCCCGTCCCGCCGGCGGCGCCGTACGGGGCGCCTCCCGGTGGTCAGCAGTGGGGCCCGCCACCGGCGCCGCTTCCGCCGGCCGCACCGCAGTGGGGCGCGCCGCAGCCGCCTGGTCAGCAGTGGGGTCCGCCGCCCGGGCCACCGCCGGGAGCCGGTCAGCCGTGGGGTCCGCCCGGGGCACCGCCGTCCGGGCCGCCGCCCGGCCAGCAGTGGGGGCCGCCGGTTCCCGCCGGTCCGCCCGCCGCTGGCGGTGCGGGCCAGCAGCCTGGTGGGCGGGTCAACCTGGACAAGGGCCGGGTATCGCTGCGCAAGGGTCAGAGCGTCTCGCTGGTCAAGACGGGCGAGGCACCGCTGACCCGGGTGCGGATGGGCCTGGGGTGGGACCCGGCCCAGCGCGGCCGTTCCATCGACCTGGACGCCTCCTGCATCCTGTTCGACGAGCGGGGCAAGGACGTCGACAAGGTCTGGTTCATGTCCAAGAAGGGCGCCCGCGGTGCCGTGCGCCACTCCGGTGACAACCTCACCGGCAAGGGCGACGGCGACGACGAGACGATCATTGTCGACCTGGCCGCACTGCCGCCGAGCGTCACCACCCTTATCTTCACGGTGAACAGTTTCCAGGGGCAGCCGTTCACCGAGGTGCGCAACGCCTACTGCCGGCTCTACAACGACCTCACCGGTCAGGAACTCGTCCGGTTCGACCTGTCCGAGTCGAAGCCGGCCACCGGTCTGGTCATGTGCCGGGTCCAACGCGACCAGGGCGCTGCGACCTGGTCGATGACCGCGATCGGCGAGTTCCACGATGGCAAGACCGTCCGCGCGATGGTCAACCCGTCCAAGCAGTACCTCTGAGCGGTTCCGGGTGGGGCGCCTGGCGGTGTCACGGTGACGGTGCGTGGACGGCGGGAGCGGCCGAGGGCCCACCAGAGGTGAGCTGGTCCTCCGGGTCGGCCTCCGGGTCGGCCTGGGGGTCGGTGGCGAGGCGGCGCAGGCGGATGATGGCGGTGGCGTCGAGACGGCCGTCGCCGCGGTCGTGGGCGTCGCTGAGGTCCGACTCGGTGAGTGTGGTCAGCGGTACCGGGATGCCCCGGCGGGTCGCCTCGTCCAGGCAGATGCGCAGGTCCTTGCGCATCCAGTCGACGGCGAAACCGAAGTCGAACTCATCGCGGATCATGGTGGGGGCGCGGTTGACCAGATACCAGGAGCTCGCCGCCCCACCGGAGACGGCCGGCAGCACCTGCGTCAGGTCGAGGCCGGCGGCCATCGCGAAGTTCAGCGCCTCCGCCGCGCCCTCGATCGCCCCCGCCACCAGGATCTGGTTCACCATCTTCGTGAGCTGCCCGGTCCCGACCGGGCCGATCCGGGTGATCGTCGTTCCGTAGGCGGCCAGCACCGGACGGACCCGCTCGATGGTCTCCGCCGCACCCCCGCACATCACGCTCAGCCGCCCCGCCTGCGCCCCGGCCTGCCCGCCGGACACCGGCGCGTCGACGAACCCGACCCCGCGCTCCTGCGCCAACGCGGCGATCTCCACGGCGACCCGCGCGGACGTCGTCGTGTGATCGACGATGATCGCACCGGCCGCCAACGCCGCCAGCGCCCCCTGCGGGCCGACCAGCACCTCCCGGACGTCGTCATCCGCGCCCACACACAGACACACCACGTCCGCTCCCGTCGCGGCCGCCGCCGGTGTCGGCGCCGCGGAGCCGGTGAACTCCTGCGTCCAGCGCCGCGCCGTCGCGGCCGTCCGGTTGAACACCGACGTCTCGAACCCGGCCCGGCTCAGATGCCCCGCCATCGGATACCCCATCGTGCCCAGACCGAGGAAGGCAACCCGCATCTCCAGACCCCACTCTCCGTAGTGCGCGACGCCCGTGCGGCGTTCCGCGCGCCGTGTCCCGCGCCTGTTCCTGGGACGCGGTACCGCCCCCCATCATGGCTACGGTCCGTGCCCCTTTCGCGGGAGCCGCGGGTGGGTGGGGTGCGCGGGGACGCCATGGTCTGGTTCGGGGCCGATTCGCCGGCCACGACGACCCGGGCAGGTGGATGCCGACCCCGGGTCGGCCGCGGGGTGTGGTGGTGGCGAGGGGCGGTGTGACGGGATGGGTGGGTTGCGGTGGGTGGTGGGACGGGTAACCTCCGGCCGTGACGACCTCTGTGGCACCGACCTGGCCAGATTCGCCCTGCCACGTCCGTCCGTACGTCCAGTGGGTGCGGTCCGTGCGTGGGGGGTGGTGAGGGGGATGCCGACACGTCCGGCGCAGTCCCGGGTCTTCTGTCGACGGCTGGCGGGGCTGCTCGTCCTCGATCCGAACGGGGATCAGGTCGGGCGCGTCCACGATGTGATCGTGGCGTTGCGGCTGGGGCATGAGCCGCCGCGGGTGCTGGGGCTGGCGGTCGAGGTGCAGCGCCGGCCGATCTTCGTGCCGATCGGCCGGGTGACAGGGGTGGAGTCCGGCGCGGTGGTGCTGTCGTCGGCGCGGCTGAGCTGGCGGCGGTTCGAGCAGCGACCGAACGAGACGCGGGTGCTCGCCGAACTGCTCGACCGGCGGGTGCGGCTGCTGGGACCGGGCGAGTCCGCGTCCCGCGCGACGTTCGGGGCCTCCGGGTCGTCCGAACGGGTGGGGAAGGCGGAGGCCGGCGGCGGTCAGGAGGCCAAGGGGGAGGAGGTCACCGTCGTGGACGCGGCGATCGAGCCGGTGCGCGGCGGTGACTGGGTGCTCGAACAGGTGGCGGTGCGGCGGGGTCGTGGGCGTCGGGGCGAGGTCCGCACGGTGTCGTGGGACGACGTGAGTGGCTTCTCGCTGCCGGAGGAGGGGCAGGGGGCCGCGAACCTGCTGGCCGCGTTCGAGAAGCTGCGGCCGGCGGACCTCGCCGGCTTGCTGCACGACCTGTCGGACAAGCGGCGGGCGGAGGTCGCGGCGGCCCTGGACGACGAGCGCCTCGCCGACGTCCTCGAGGAACTGCCCGAGGACGAGCAGGTCGAACTGCTCGGCGGACTGGCCGAGGAACGCGCCGCCGACGTGCTCGAGGCGATGGATCCTGACGACGCCGCCGACCTGCTCGGCGAACTACCCGCCGAGGACGCCGAACGGCTGCTGCGCCTGATGGAGCCGGACGAGGCCGCCGGGGTGCGCCGGTTGCTGCTCTACGCCGATGACAGCGCCGGCGGCATCATGACCAGCGAGCCCGTGGTGCTCGCGCCGAACGCGACGGTCGCCGAGGCGCTCGCGCGCATCCGGGAGCCGGAACTGTCGCCGGCACTGGCCGCGCAGGTGTATGTCGTGCGCCCGCCGTGCGAGACGCCGACGGGCCGCTACCTCGGCCTGGCGCACTTCCAGCGACTGCTGCGGGAACCGCCGTCGACGCTGGTCGGCGGGGTGATCGAGGTGGACATCGCCTCCCTGCGCCCGGATACACCGCTGGCGGAGGTGACCCGGCATCTCGCGTCGTACAACCTGGTCGCGGCGCCGGTGCTGGACGGGGCCGGTCGGCTCGTCGGGGTGGTGACCGTCGACGACGTCCTCGACCATCTGCTGCCGGCCGACTGGCGGGAACGCCAACTGGACGCGGATGAGGTCGAGGCGCGGACGGGGCCCGGAGCCGGAACCCCACCCGCGGCCGGCGGGGACGATCCGGGCGCTGTCGGCGAGGTCTCGGCGGGGGCGCAGTTGTGATCCGTCGTCGGCGGCGGGGGCCGCGTCTGGATCAGCCGCGGGCGTCGCGGCGCGCTCGGGTACGGCCGTCGTCCTACGAGGCGGACGCGTTCGGCCGGATCGCCGAACGGATCGCCCGGTTCCTCGGCACCGCGCGGTTCCTGGTGGTGCAGAGCATTGTCATCGTGCTGTGGATCGCCTACAACATCGCCGCACCGTCGAGCATCCGGTTCGACTCGTTCCCGTTCATCTTCCTGACCCTGGCGCTGTCGCTGCAGGCGGCGTACGCGGCACCGCTGATCCTGCTCGCGCAGAACCGCCAGGACGACCGGGACCGCGCCAACCTCGCCCAGGACCGTGAGCAGACGGTGCGCACCCGAGAGGACACCGAGTACCTCGCCCGGGAGGTCGCCGCGATGCGCATCACCGTCGGTGAGCTGGCCACCCGCGACTTCCTGCGGTCCGAACTCCGCGGCCTGCTCACCGAGCTGGACCTGCCCGAGCGCCCCCGCAACCGCAAGCGCGACCGCGATCGTCCCCGCGACCGCAATGGTGACCGCGGGGAGCAGCGGCCACGTCAGGAGCCGGCCAACCATGCGCGTCCCGGACCACCCGGCGAACACGCCCCGCCCGGCTGACCCATCCGGCGGGCTGACCCATCCGGCCCGGCCGGCCAGCCCGCGTGAACCGGCTGGCCCGCCTGGCCGGCACAGCGGTTACTGGCTGGCGGCGCCGCGGCAGAGGGTCAGGACCGCCAGGGCGATCTCGACGCCGCGGGGGCCCAGCTCGTCCGCCCAGGACGCGATGATCCTGTTCTCCCGGGCGTGTTCGATCCGTGGGCCGCCCTCGACCTGCCGCAGCGACTGGATCTGGCTGGACAGATCGCGGCGGTTGGTCAGCAGCGCGCGCAGCTGGGCGTCGATGTCGTCGATGAGCCCGCGCCCCTCGGCGATGCTGCTGATCGTCGGCGCGGTGCTGACCACGCGGGCGTGTGCCACGTCACCAGGTGCGCTGGGTGCGGGGATCGCGGCGTCGGAACGGTCGACGAGGTTCTCCGCGGTGTTCTCCACAAGGGGGACCTTTCGTTCGGAGGTCCGGCGCCGCCCAGGCGAGATCAACCCGGGACTGACCGGGCCTGGCCTGGGCTTGTGCCGCGCGACGTCAGCGGCTGAGCGGGGACCGGACCCGATCCCCATAAAAAATGGGCGGCAGCACGCCGTGACTCGCGACGCGACCACACCCCATGGCTAGAGCATGCCAGCCGCGCACGGATCCGTCCAGGTACACCGATCCCACTGCGGCACCGTCCGCGTTCGTGCGGATTATCCTGCCTGCCCGGATGCAACAACCTGCCGAGACTCGGCAGTCTCCGCCTCCGCTGTCTCCGCTGCCTCCGCTGTCGACTCCGCGGGCGGCTGGGGCTGGATGCGGCGGGCGCCGGGGCCGGGCAGGCGCACCACCTCGGTGACGCCGACCTCCTGGCCGCACGTCTCGCAGCGGCGCCGGTCGTCGATGTGGCCGCCGCAGCCGCGATGGTGGATGACGAACGGGGCCTCGCCGCCCTTGAGGTGCCGGTCGCCCCAGGTCATCAGGGAATTGAGGATCGGCCAGATGTCGCGGCCGCGCTCGGTGAGCACGTACTCGAAGCGTTCGGGCTGCTCGCTGTAGCGGCGGCGCTCGAAGACGCCGGCCTCGGTCAGCCGGGCCAGCCGGTCGCTGAGCACCGTGCGGGCGATGCCGAGGCGGGCCTGGAAATCGGCGAACCGGGTGACGCCCAGGCAGGCATCGCGTGCGATCAGCAGCGTCCACCGATCGCCCAGGACCTCCAGGGTCGCGGCGATGGAACAGATCTCCTGCTCGTAGGTCCGCGGCAGCATGCCATCGATTGTAGCGTCACCATACCGACCATTGGTAGCGTCACGATACTCAAATGTTGGTATCGTGATTGGACCATCTGCGGGTAGCGTCATCATACCGACTGCCGCCTGTCGTCCTGTGTCGTTCACCGTCTGGAGAGGTCGCTCATGCGTGCGGATGCCCGCCTGCGCTGGGTCCTGCTCGTCACCTCGGCGGCGACGTTCGTCGCCAGCCTCGATCTGTTCGTCGTCAACGTCGCGTTCGGTGATCTGGCGCGGGAGTTCCACACCGAACCCGCCACGCTGTCCTGGGTGCTCAACGGCTACACGATCGTTCTGGCCGCGCTGCCCATCCCGTTCGGCCGCTTCGCCGACGCCTACGGGCGGCTGCGCTGGTTCGTCGGCGGGATGGTGCTGTTCGCCGTGGCCTCGGTGCTGTGCGCCGCCGCACCGTCACTGGACTGGCTGATCGCGGCCCGGGTCGCCCAGGGCATCGGCGCCGCCGCGCTGCTGCCCACCTCGCTCGGCCTGCTGCTCGGCGAGTTCCCCCCGGCGCGCCGGGCGGCCGCCGTCGCCACCTGGGCGGCCACCGGCTCGGTCGCCGCCGCGTTCGGCACCCCCGTCGGCGCCCTGCTCACCCGGGCGAGCTGGCGCTGGATCTTCCTGATCAACGTGCCGATCGTGATCGTGACCCTGCTGATCGCACGCCGGGTCCTGACCGAATCCCGCGCCGAGGCCCCGGCCGGCTCGGGTGCGGTCGTGCGGCCCGACCTGTTCGGCACCGCCCTGCTCACCGCCGGCATCGCCCTGGTGACGTTGGGTCTTGTCGAGGCCGAGAGCTGGGGCTGGACCGGGGCGCGCACGCTGGGCACACTGCTCGGTGGGCTGGCTCTGGTCGCGGCGTTCCTCTGGCAGTGCACCCGACACCGGGCGCCCGTGCTCGAACTCGACCTGTTCCGCGACCGGCAGTTCAGCGCCGCCACCGGCGCCACCGTGCTGCTGTTCACCGGGTTCGGGGCGCTGCTGCTCGGCAACGTGCTGCTGCTGACCGATCTGTGGCGCCAGGACGTCCTCGCCGCCGGGCTCGAGTTCGCCCCCGCTGGCATCGTCTCGGCGATCGTGGCGATGTTCGCCGCCGCCCGGCTGGCCGCCCGGTTCGGCTACCGGGTGCTCGGCGCGACCGGCTGCCTCACGATCGCCGCGTCCCTGCTGGCCTACCGGATCGGCATCGGCACCACCCCCGACTTCCCGCGGGAGGTCCTGCCGTTCGAGATCACCTGCGGCGCCGGCATCGGCCTGGTCATCCCGACCCTGGCCGCGGCGATCTCCGCCTCGCTGCCCGCCACCCGCCGGGCCACCGGTAGCGCCGTGTTCGCCATGGCCCGCCAGCTCGGCACCGTCCTTGGCGTCGGCGCGACGGTCGCGCTGATGGCGAGCCCGTCCGGGGTCCCTGACCTCGCCCACTACCAGCGGGTCTGGGTCTTCATCGCCGTCGTCGAGGTCGCCGCGGCTCTGGCCTGCCTGCTGCTGCCCGCCCGTCCCACCCCGGTGTCGCTCGGCACGCTGGTCTCACCGCCCGCCTCGGTGGTGGCCCCGGTGACGGATACCGCTCCGGCAGGTGGGCCCGTCCCAGACTCGCTGCCGGTGCCGGCCGGCACCGCCTCTGGCTGATGGTGCGCGCGCTGCCCAGGTCGAGACAATCTCGGGCCTGTCGATCAACGTGGTTTTTCTACAGGGTAGAAGGCAAAATTTGTCTGCTTCGTCCCGGTAGAAGGACCAGTCCGCCCCCACCAGCCTCCGACGTCGACAACGGCCCGCAACGACGGCGCTGTCCCTGAGCGCATGTCCGGCCGCAGTGATCAGGGGGATGCGGGAGTAAGGGCAGTCGCGACGGTCATGGCGGCATGGTCGCTGAGTCCCTCGCGCCGAGGGACGTGGAGATAGGCACAGCTGGTGAGGTCGAGCCGGTCGGCAGTGAGGAAGGTGTGATCGAAGCGGTAGCCGTTGCCGCCACGCCCGTACCAGCTGTGGCCAGGAGTGCCCGGGTGCAGCGCGCGGTAGGCGTCGGTCAGGCCGATGTCCGTGAAGGTGCGATAGAAGTCGTATTCCCAGCGACCGAAGACCGGGTAGTGCGGAAGATGACCGGGTTCTATGACATTGAGATCGCCGGTGACGATGACCGGGCCGTCGAAGGCGGCGAGGAAACCGGGCAGGGCCTGGGCGACGGCATGCTGGAAGGCACGTTTCGCCTCGTTGCGATGTTCCTTCGGGCCGCGGGAGGGGACGTAAAGGCCGAGAAGGCGCAGGGGCTGGCCACCGAGGTGCAGCTCTGCTGCGGGTGCTCGGTGCGTGAGGACGTCGATGCCGGTCGAAACGGGGCTGAGAGGCGTGCCGCGGGAGGCGATGACGGTGCGGTAGTCGGGCTGGTCTGGCTGCGGTGCGTACAAATGGGTGTAGCCGTGGTGGCCGAGCGCGTCCAGCAGGGCGTGGCCGCCAGGTCCGGGACCGACTTCGGTGAGCACGACGATGTCGGCGTCGGGCTGCCGGCCGAGCCAGGCGGCCTGGCGCCAGGCTCGTTCGGCAGCGGCGTGCTGGGCGTTGAAGGTCATCAGCCGCAGGTGTGACGTGGACGCCGTGGTAGTGGCGTCGTGGGGCAGCTCGGTGAACAGGGGCGGCTGTGGATTCATGCGGATCGGGCCGTTTCGTCGAGGAAGACCTCGCCGGCGGTGTCGAGGTCGTGGTGGAGCTGGCCGAGGGTGGTGCGGACGAACGCCAGATCGTCGGGGGTCAGCGAGGTGCCGAGGGCGGTGAGGTTGTCGCGGATCTGGTCGGGGCGGGTGAAGCCGACGAGCACAGCCGCGTTGGTGCTGCGTTGCAGGCTGTAGGCCAAGGCGACGCGGACCAGGTCGTGGGTTGAGGAGCCGAACCGGTCGCGCACGGGCGTGAGGTGGCGGTCGACGAGCGCGAGTGCGTCGGGGGTGAACCAGCGTTTGCGGCACCGGTGATCGCCGTCGCCGAAGGCGGGTGGGTGGTTCGGATGGTATTTGCCGGTAAGCAGTCCCTGACTGAGCGGCTTGTTGATCAGAATACTGGTGTGATGATCGGCCGCGAGGGTGAAAATGTCGCTGTGGCCGTTGGGCGGTGGCGGGGTCAACGGGTTGTGGCGGACTGCCAGGTAGTCGGGGTGGATACGGTCGAACAGCACTCGGAAGCGGGCGTGTTTGTCGGGCCGGGTGGAGCGCGGCTGGGCGAGCCGGTGTGGAGCGTAGCGGTGCGGTCCACGCATACCCACGCATCGAATCAGGCCCTGGTATTGGAACTCGCGCATCTGGGCGATCGCCGCGTCGAGGTAGCGGTCGCCAGGGCCGAACTCGTTGGTGTGGAAGAAGTAGATGTCGAGCCGGTCGGTGCGCAGGTTCTCCAGGGTGGTCTCCAGTTGGCGGCGCATCGCCGTGGGCAGGTAGGGGTGGGCGGCGGTGCCGGCGAAGTAGCCGACTTTGGAGGACAGCACGAGAGAGTTCCGGTCGACCTGGTCGACGAGGCGGCCGAGAAGCCGTTCGGAATGGCCGTGGCCGTAGACATCGGCAGTGTCGAACAGGTTCGCGCCCAACGTGTAGGCGAGCTCCAGGCCAGCACGGGACGCGGAGTCATCAGCGGTGGACCAGCCCATCGGCAGGCCGAGGTTGTGGTCGGGGCCGCCGATGGCCCAGCAGCCGATGCCGAGCGGGTGGACCGTCAGCCCGCCCGCGAGCGTCCGAGGCGCAAGCGGATTCGTGTCCGTCATCGTGTTCACCTCATCGTCTGGAAAGATCACTGGTATTGGCCTGGACGGAGGTACCGCTGGCTGTGACGCTAGGGTCACCGCCATGACGACTCCGGACCCCGCCACCCTGCTGGATGTGGACGCGATCAGAGCGAAGGGATGGACTGACCGCAGCGACTTCCCCGACGCCGAATTCGACCGCGCCGAGGCGTTCTACACCGCGATGCGCGTCCATGACACCCGGCTGCACGCCGTCCGTGCCTCCGCGTCGGATCTCATCGAGCGGTGGACGGGCCACCAGCCACGTGACGTCGGGTCGTTCGGGACCCGGCTGAATCTGGAGACCTCGGATCTGGACCTGGGTATCGGCTTCCCCGTAGAGCGCCGCGGCGAGCTGATGGCCGCTCTCGACGGCCGCACCCGGTTCCTGGGCGAGCGCAACACCAGCTTCTCCACCACGCGGCTGGTGTTCGCCTTCATGGTGGACGACGTGGAAGTCGACCTGAGCGCGCTGACGGTCGGCGACTTCGCGGTGGCATGCCGGATGCTCGACCAGATCGACACCGCGATGAGCGATGACGAGCGGGTCTGCCACACCTGGGTCAAGCACCTGTTGCGTGAGGCTGGCCGGTTCGACGACTACGCGGCGTGGAAGCTGGTCACCTACGCTCGGTTCTGCCCGGAGTTCACCTGGGTGCCGATTCCGGAAAAGGCTGACTCCTGAGCTCCAGGGGTGACGGCGCGGGTCAACTGGCACAGGAGTCCGCCGCGTTGATCAGCCTCCAGTTGCTTGCTGCCGACCATCGCCGGTGCTCGACAGCGAGCAGCTCCGCGTGCTCACGGCCGAGGGCGGGCAGCAGGTCGTGCACGGCGGTTGCGACCACGCCCCGCAGCAACACGAGTCGTTCTTCCGCTCGCTGCCAGATCCGGGTGTCAAGGACAGCTTCGATGGCCGCATCGTGGTGCAGCGGCTGGATGTCGACCTCGGCGATCAGGTCGCCGAGCAACGCGTAGCTGGCGTCCTTGAGTACGCCACGAGCCTCGCGGGTCTGGCGGCGCAGGTCGCCGTCGAGGACCTTCTCCAGCGACTTGAACGTGTAGTCGAGAGCGAAGTGCCGGTCGACCCAGCGCTGCGCCCAGCCGGCGGCGACCCCGATCCGCCAGTCGGCGTAACGGGCCTCCACCCGGCCCATCGACGGCGTCACCGCCCCGGCGAGGCCGGCCTGCTGGACCCGGCGGGTGTAGGCGGCGCCGATCAGACATTCCATCCTGACCAGCAGGTAGGAAATCCCGCGGTAGAACGGCTGGTCCGCGCTCGCCGCAGCGACGAACCCGGTGTCCCGGACACCGCGCACCACTTCGGCGGCGGATAGGCCACTCTGTGGGGTCAGGAGCAGATCCGTGCGGCCCTGGAACGTATGCGTGGCCTTCAGCTCGGCCAGGGTCATCAGCGGGTCGAAGGTGATGTAGGTGAACCGGGTCGGCACGCCAAGCGCGGACAGGGTTCGTGCCGCCAGGAGGTTCTGCTCACCTGTGGTGTCCTTCGCGAACCGGTCGAGGACGCTGTCCACGCCGGACTCGACGCCGAACAGCATCCGCCGCAACCCGGAGGCGACCAGCGCCTGCCACATCTCGGCGCGTTCGACATGCCAGTCGAGGCCGCGGTCCGGGTGGACGACCTGGTCGACGCGACAGCTCGACTCCCAGCCAAAGCCCGCCCCGTGCAGCAGCCCGGCCAGCTCCAGCGCCCTGCTGGTCGCATCGGGGCCGCGGCCGAGGAACTCCTCGTCGACCAGGTACAGCGTCCGCGACACCAGCGGGTAGCGGTCGAAGACCGCCGCCAGCTCGCCCAGCAGCCACGGCAGCCGGCCCGCACCCGCCCCTGCCCAGCTGCCCTTGTGGTCACGTGGACAGAACGAGCAGTAGCTGGTGCAGCCGCGGCTGGTCTCCAACTGCGCGATACCATGATGGTCGAACGTCGCAGGCAGCAGATCGAGCTCGGGAACGACTTCAGCTGTCACGTCCCGGGGGACAGGTTTTGCCGTGCGCCGCCGTTGCACCGTCAGACCACTGGCGCGGGGTGCTCCCGCGTATCCCAGGCCGGGCACTTCATCGAGCCGGCAGTCGCCGTGCCAGTGCGCCAGCAGCGCGCTGATTGTGGCCTCCCCGCCGGCTCTGGCGACCAGCAGACGCGGAAACCGATCCAACAGCAACCGTTCGACGCGTGCGGTGAGACTGCCGCCAGCTACGACCAGCGGCGGATCAGCACGGGCGTAGACCGACTCCAGGACGTCGATCAACAGGTCGTACTGGCCGAACGTTGCCGACAACCCCAAGATATCCGGCCGGTCTTGTGCGACACGGGCGGCCAGGTCCTCGAGAGAGAGACCGAGCTGCATATCGGCCAGTGCCACCGTGCCAAGCAGCGTCTCGCGAGCCGCGCGGGCCGTGGTACTGATTCCCAGCGGAAACCGCGGCAACGGGAACGTTTCCCGGTGATACAACGCGGCCAGCAGCACGCCAGGCCCCGACAACCGATCCACTGCCGGTTCGTCGATGTCCGCCAGCGCCAGCCACGACGCCGGCTCGTCCAGCACCAGCCGGCCGCGGGTCCACACCGGCCAGGATCTTGAATTATGTGGTTGGCCAGACAGGTCGGCCACGATCCACCGGTCATCATCCCGTTCGACGAAGAGCAGGCGGCGATCAAGCGCACCCGTAACCCGGACGCGCCCCACTTGACCGGCACACTGCTGCTCCACCCAACCTCGAAGCACGAGTGGATCAAGAAGTAGTTCCCTGCCGTCGGCAGGGTCGATATTCGGGCTGGCACCGGCACGTCGCAGAGTGGCGAACAGTCGGGTGAGAGGCTCAGGGAGATGTTCCGTGGCATTGTCTTCCGGGTGGACGGTACGCCACCGAGATACAGGGCCGCGGGCTGGAACCGGCCTCAGCAGGTTGCGTGTCATGGCTGTTACTTTCCGCGACTTCGGGTGGTCTGGTCATTCCCCGGGATCCGAAAAAGTTGTTCGCCGCCGTACTTGGGGTGCCACCTGCGCGGACTGGTCTTACGACCCGCAAGAATTTGGCCAGGATGTCCGCATCATGCGGATGCTCCTACTGGATGCTGTCCGCCGATGGGAGGCGAGCCATATTGTTCCCAATGTAAAAAGGCATCCGTTCGCGCGCGGCGGACGGATGCCTTTTTGTCCATTTGTATGGCTCGGTTCCGGCGGTGTTGGCGCGATAGGTGGGGTCGCCTGTTTCGTGATAAAGAGTTCCTCTTTATCACTTTTCGGCCTATCTATCGAGTTATTCTATTTTATTGTGCACCATGCGTGACCGAAATTTTATGAATATTTCTGGCCAGTTCGATATCGTGTTCGGCAACGTAGCCGCCGATGTCGCTCGAGCTGATCGAAACGTGTACGGTCCGGTATCCAAGCGTGGTGTCGGAGTGGTGGCCGAAGTCGTTCTGTATGGCAGCGACATGCATGATGAAAGCCGCACCTTGGATGTGGGATATCGAGTACAGTCGTTCGATGCGTCGACCGTCGGTCGTCCATCCGTCCAGGTCATCGAGGCGTTCCTCGATCTGTTCCCGTGACAGCGCCTCAGCCATGAGCCCTCCCGGTCTCGTCGGTGGTAAAGGACGCGAGAACCTCCACCAGATTCTCGCCGACTGGGTGAGCACGCCACGGATCCATCGCTGCCGCGACTGCGGTCAGTTCACGCCGGGCCCGCACGGAGCCGGTCTCCACCGCGAGCGCGCTCGCGTGGCGCGCGAGTTCCACAGCCCGTTCTGGCTCTTCCTGCCGTGCAGCGGCGACCGCGTGGCGCGCCAACCAGACCCCGACGTCCCGACGGGCTGAAGGGGGCGCAGCCGGGATGATCTGGCGCCAGAGATGGTCGGCGCCGGCGTCGAGACCGAGCCGTCCATAACAGGTGGCACGTTGCACCTCGATGTAGCCGCCGGTGCGGCGACAGGCCGTGCCCCACTGCTCGATATCGACCTGGTCTATGAGTTGGCCGGCCTGGTCAAGCAGAAGATCGACCTGGTGACGGTCATCGTGCAGCGATGCGCCGTGTGCCTGCTGCTGCAACGCAAACACGCGGACCTCGGGGGAGAGACGCCTGGCATCGACCAGTGCGGCCTGGCACAGGTCGATCACGGCCGAGGCGTTTCCCAGGTCTGTGAAGGCCATGGCCCGGTCGACCAGTGCGCAGGCAACGGCATCGCGCTCTCCGCAGCGATGTGCCAGTTCCAGCGCAGCGTCGTGGTAGCGCATCGCGGCGACGGGATCGCCGGCGTCCAGCCACAGCCATGCTGCGAACGCGGCGAACGACGAGCCGACTCTTGCCATGCGCCGACGGGTCGACCCGTCAGCCGCGTCCGCCAGCCGCGCGATGACCTGAAACTGGGAGCTGACTGTGCCAGTCAGCGCGCCGGGGCCGAGCAGCATGTCTGCGCGGTAGTGGCCCTTCAACTGGTCGTCGAAGTAGGAGACGAGTGCTGGGTCGACATGACGGGCGCGACTGGCACCGGTCAGACCTGCCATCAGTGCCGAACCGGCCATGATCGTGAAACCGCGGCGGCCAAGAGCATCCACCCATTCGACGTTCCCAGCTGGCTCATCGAAACGCAGCTTTCCGGACCGGCTACCGCCGTGTTGCGACTCGACGCCCGGACCGGCCTGCCCAGAGGGCGAGTCCACCGGCGGCGACCCCTGCGCAGGCGACCCCGCAGGCTGCGCGGATCTGGCGTCCCGACGTGTGGTGGAGATCAGGAACGTGTCCGCTGCGGTGAGATGTTCACGGTCGTCGAGGTCAATGAGGTTGTGGATGCTGGTGCCGTAAACCTCGGCGAGCAGGGCGAGGATCTGAGGGGTGGGCCGACGCCGGTTGAGGGGCAACGGCCAGTTCTCCAGCTCACTGAGCCGAGGAGTGGTCATGAGAGCCGTGCCGCGGGGGTCGATACCGGTGCGGGCAGCGAGGGCGTTGATCTGCCTGGCGGCCTGATGCTGGGTCCAGCCGTGCGCGACGCGGTGGGCTGCTCGCGGACGCAGTTTGTAGCGTCGGGCGAACTCGATCGCGATCTCGTCGTGGGACATCCCGACCGCGCGCATCCGCGTTCGTAGTTCGTCCTGCTCTGCCCGCCGACTGGGCATGTTCATGACGACGCGCCACATCCTTTCTGGCACCGGCTGGCCAACCGGGAGTCAACCAGCGACACGGAGAGCGAACTGATCATCGCACCGGTGCCGGGTCCGCCACGTCCCGACATGTCGAGAGGTGAGCCTGCGGCATGCCGGCAGTACGTGGTGGATCGGCCTACGTCCAGTCAGGGGGAGTGCTTTCCACGGGTGTGAGCAACGGACTTCTTCTCGATCCTGAGGGTGACCGGCACCAGCGACCGGTCGCTCCCACAGCACCGAAGATCCTTCGGGCCTGGGTGGCTCCGAGCTGACGCGTCCCTACGATGCCTGGAGCGCGGAGGTTGCGTCACTCCCCTTGCCGCGAAAGTGTCTCTCGGCCCTGGAAAGGTGCCTGATCTGCGAGAACGCCGGTGTAGGCGGGCATTTGTTCGCCGCGAACATGCTGAGCTGTTCGGCGGGTCCGAACGAGATCGATCGCAGGAGACGGACGTATGCGCCCGATAGGGGAGGCCGCGGTCGAGGCTTTCCGGTCCGCCACCTGCCGCCGCCACCGCCGTGGCTGTGGGCTTCTGCGCGGCTCGCCGCCGCGGAGGCGGATCGAACTGTCGGAGGGCGGTGGGATGATCCTGCGATGGCACAGATGGAGCTCGCCGGCATGCCCCGCAGGCTGTTCGCCTGCACGCCGTCGCGGCTGGCCGCGTTCGAGGACTGCCCTCGCCGGTACCGGATGATCTACCTGGACAGGCCCAGGCCGCCGCGGGGGCCGGCCTGGGCGCACACGTCGTTCGGGGTGAGCCTGCACAACGCGCTGCGCCGGTGGTGGGAGGAGCCGTTCGAGCAGCGCACGCCGGTGCGGGCGGCGCAGCTCGTCCGGTTGCTGTGGGTCGCTGACGGGTTCCGCGACGGCGAGCAGTCGGTGGCGTGGCGGGAGCGGGCCGCGGAGATGGCCGCCGGCTACGTCACGGGGCTAGACCCGGCGGCCGAGCCGCGGGGAGTCGAGCGTTCGGTGGCCGCCCGCACCGAGGGGCTGGCGTTCTCCGGCCGGGTCGACCGGCTTGATGATCGGAATGGCGAGCTCGTCATCGTCGACTACAAGACGGGCCGCCGGCCGTCCACGGAGGCCGACGCGCGCAGCTCCCCGGCGCTCGCGCTCTACGCCATGGCCGCCGGCCGGATGCTGCGCCGCCCGTGCCGGCGGGTGGAGCTGCACCATGTGCCGAGTGGCCGGGTCGCCGTCGCGGAGCACACCGAGGAGTCGATCACCCGGCATGTGCACCGGGCCGAGTCGGGGGCCGCCGACGCGGTCGCGGCCACCGAGGCGCTGCGGTCCGGCGGCGATGCCGAGCGTGCCTTCCCGCCGCGGACCAGCGGGCTGTGCTCCTGGTGTGACTTCCGTGCGCGATGCCCGGAGGGTCAGGCGGCCGCCCCCGACCGTCAGCCCTGGGATGCCCTCGGCGAGGTGGATCCCGGGAGCGCGGCCGGTGCCGGTGCCAGCGCCGGCGATGTGGCCGCCAGCGGTGGGCGGGAGGCCACGGACGTCTGAGCGGGCCGGCGCGGCGCGCGGAAACGGTTCCGCGGAACACCTGGGGGCAGGGCAGGGCAGGCTGGGGCGGCGGGTGAGGTGGCGGTTCCGCGGAACACTCGGTGGGGTACGGGGCGTCCGGTGGGCGGATGGGATGCCACGATGGGCCGATGGCCGAGCAGACCACCGCATCCGCGTCGCCGCGGGCGCCCGCGAACCAGCCGCGGATCTCCGCGAAGGCGATGACCTTCACCGAATCCGTCATCCGGGAGATGACCCGGCTCGCGCTTGTGCACGGCGCGGTGAACCTGGCGCAGGGATTCCCCGACTTCTCCTGCCCGCAGGAGCTCAAGGACGCGGCCAAGGCCGCCATCGACGCGGACGTCAACCAGTACGCGATCACCTGGGGAGCGGCGGAGTTCCGTGCCGAGATCGCGGCGAAGGTCGCCCGCACCTATCCGGGCTGGACGGTCGACCCGGAGCGGGAGATCTGTGTGACCTGCGGCTCCACCGAGGCGATGATCGCCACGATGCTGGCGTTGGTCGACCCCGGCGACGAGGTCATCATGTTCGACCCGTACTACGAGAACTACGGCCCGGACACGATTCTCTCCGGCGCGGTCCCGAAGCTCGTCCGCCTGCACGCCCCGGACTGGTCCATCGACCCGGCCGAACTACGCGCCGCGTTCAGCGACCGGACCCGCGCGATCATCCTCAACACCCCGCACAACCCGACCGGCAAGGTGCTGCGCCGCGAGGAGCTCGAACTCGTCGCCGAACTCTGCCAGCGTCACGACACCCTCGTGTTCACCGACGAGATCTACGAACACATCCAGTACCTCGGCCCCGGCGGCCACATCCCCCCGGCGACCATCCCGGGCCTCGAGGACCGCACCGTCACGATCAACGCGCTGTCCAAGACGTACGCCGTCACCGGCTGGCGGGTCGGCTGGACGATCGCCCCGCCCGCCTACACCTCGGCGATCCGCAAGGTGCACGACTTCCTCACCGTCGGCGCCGCCGCACCGCTACAGGCCGGCGGGGTCGCGGCCATGCGGCTACCCGCCGAGTACTACACCGGCCTCGCCGAGCAGTACCGCGCCCGCCGGGACCTGCTGTGCGCGTCGCTGACCGCGACCGGCTTCACCTTCCGTCCACCGGACGGCGCCTACTACGTGATGTGCGACACCCGCGCCCTCGACCCCGCCGGTGACGACGTCGCCCTCACCCGCCGAATGATCACTGAGATCGGTGTCGCCGCGGTGCCCGGCTCGTCGTTCTTCGCCAACCCCGCGGACGGCCGGCACATCATCCGCTTCGGCTATCCCAAGCGCCACGAGACCCTGCGGGCCGCCGCCGACCGCCTGACCGGACTGGCCCAACTGATCGGCTGATCCGCCGACCGGCGCCTACTGGCTGGGTGTGAGCCAGGCGGACGGCGTGGGCAGCGGGTAGCCGGCGGTGGCGGCGCGGGCGTGACCGGCCTGCAGCTCCCGGTCGAGGTCGGCCAGGGTCGAACGGGCGCCGCGGCGCCACGGACGTCCCCGCACCGCGGTGGCCGCCATCCCCGGTAGCCCCCCGGCTCCCGGGCGGGCGCCAACCCCCGACCTCGCTCCCGCTCCCGAGCCTGCTCCCAGGCCGTGGCCATGGCCTGGGTCCGCGTCTGGGCCCGCGGGGAGGTTGGCGGGCAGGGCATAGCGCCCGCGTAGGTATTCGCCGATCCAGCGACCCCGCGCGGCGCCGAGTTCCACCGGTCCGCCGATGTGGAACACCCAGGCCGCCCGGGGGTCGAACACGTCACCGAAGCGCTGGACCACCCCCGGCTGAGAAGAGGCCCCCGAGGGCGCGGCCGGTCCGGCCGGTGCGGTGGGCAGGAGATGCTCGGTGTGATCGTTCAACACGACCGCGTCGAAGGTTCCCAGCGGAGCCCCGGCGTCCGGCCGCGTCACCTCGGCGGGCACGGACGGCTCATGATCCGCGGGTGTGCCGTGGATCTCGAAGGGCGGCGCGGTGGGTGTCGCGGCGGACAGCCGCAGGGTCGCGGGAACGAGCGCCACGAGTCGGTCGGCGCAGCCGTAGGCGGCCAGGGCGGCGACATCGTCCGGCGAGATCGGTTCGGGTGCGAAGACGGCGATCTCCAGACCGCCGTCGACGAGCGCCACGGCGGCGGCGGCGGTGGCGGCGTCGAGGCCAAGGACGGCAATCCGCGGAAGTCCTGTCACGTCCGCGCACTCTAATGGCGTCCGGCCCGGCCGAGTCGGCCGCCACATGCGGGACCCCCCGCCCCACCCGGCGGCGAGGAGGCGCCGGGTGGGGCGGGCTGCCACCTTGGTGGCGGAGATCTGTGGCATTTGCCGGCCCGGCGGACCGAACGAGGCGAGAGTGCGCGGGGTGTGCCGTGGGTGTCGCCGCCGGTGGCGCGGGTGATGGGTGGGGCATCCGGCGAGAACTCACAGCGGCTAGATGTTGTGACCACCCGATTACCCGTACACACTGATCGGCGTGGCCCATGTACTCGCGGTGGCAAACCAGAAAGGCGGCGTAGCCAAGACCACTTCGGTGGCCAGCCTTGGTGCCGCACTGACCGAGCTGGGGCGCCGCGTCCTGCTGGTCGATCTTGATCCGCAGGCCTGTCTGACGTTCTCACTCGGCCTTGATCCCGACACGATCGAGCTGTCGGTGCACGATGTGCTGCTGGGCCGGTTGTCCGCGGGCATCGTCGTGTCCACCACCGCGGACGGGACCGATCTGTTGCCGGCGACCATCGAGCTCGCGGGCAGCGAGGCGGTGCTGCTCTCGCGCACGGGGCGTGAGCACGCGCTGCGGCTCGCCCTCGCGGACCTGCTCGACGACTACGACGTCATCCTGATCGACTGCCCGCCGTCCCTGGGCGTGCTGACGATCAACGGGCTGACCGCCGCGGACGAGGTCATCGTGCCGTTGCAGTGCGAGACGCTGTCGCATCGCGGCGTGGGGCAGCTGCTGGACACGGTCCAGGACGTGCGGCGGCTGACGAACGCGGGACTGCGGGTGCGCGGGGTCCTGCCGACCCTGTTCGACGCGCGTACCGCGCACAGCCGGGCCGTCCTCGCGGATGTGGTCGCGCGCTACCACGTGGATGTGCTGTCGCCGCCGATCGCCCGGTCGGTGCGCTTCGCCGAGGCCCCGGGAACGGGACGATCGATCCTGGCGACCGCCGGCCGGTCCAAGGGCGCCGACGCCTACCGCCGACATGCCCGCGCGATCGCCGGGCTGTCCGCGGCAGACGAGATTCCCGCTCGTCGATCACCATCGCCCGCCGGCCGGACGAGGGAACGCACCGCGCTCATCCCGCCCACGGTCACCCCGGGCACGACGACACCGCCCGCTGGGGCGTCAGCCGCCGGGACACCGGCCGCGATGACGCCGTCGGTAACGGTGGCCGTGCCGATCACCGCGCAGGGACGCCGCTGATGGGCGCTGCTCGCGACGAGCCGGCCCCCACCCGCCGGCGGACGCCTCGGCCGGCGCCGGCGCCTGCGCCCGCGCCGATCCGCGACGATGCGGTGGTGCGGCCAGGGGCCGCGGCGGGGTTCGATCGGCTGCGCCACCGCGAGTACCGGGCGCCGGGACCAGCCGTACTCGAGGCGGGTCCGGCGGGCTCGACGGCGTCGGTGGCCTCGGCCGGTGCTACGGGGTCGGCGCCGGGGGAGACCTCGGCGCGGCCGCCGACGGTGCCATCCGGTCCGTCGGTGGGACGGGACGCGCATGGCAAGCGGGTTCTGTACAGCGGGGCGCGGCCGTCGCCGGCGCCGTCCGCGGGTCTGCGGCTCGAGTGCTCCCGGTGCGGCGGGACCAGGCTGCTCGGAACCTGGCAGTCGCTGCGGGTGCTGACACCGAGCGTGCATCTGCCGGTGATGCGGGCGCGGCACTTCTCGCTGGTGCGCTGCCCGAACTGCCACCGGGTGAGCTGGGTCCGCCTGGGCCTGCATCTTCGCGCTGTGGGCTGAGCGCCGTGCGGGAACCGGTTACCCGCGTGGCCCACGGAAAGCGACCGGGCTCAGACGGCGGGAGCGACGTGGGGCATGGCCGCTCGCGACGAGGCGGGTGTCCGGCTGCGGTGCTGGCTGACGGATGCTGCTCCGGGGAGCTCCGGGTGGGAGCTCCACAGAATCAGCGGCGGGACGGCCCCGGGTCAGGCGGACTCGGCGCGCGGGGTGCTGTCGTCGGCGGTGTCATCGACCTCGGTGAGGTCGCCGAGCAGGGCGCCACCGGCGGACCTGCTGCGGGTGCCGCGACGACGGCGCCGACGACGGGTCGACTCGTCGGCCGAACCGGACTCGCCGGCCAGAGCCGACACCACCTGCGCGCCGTTGGTGTCGAGCGTGTCATCGGTGCCGACGACGCCCGCGGAGACGCGGGTGGTCACCATCGGTGCGGCGCTCTCGACCAGCAGTTCGCCGGTGACCGATGGGCCCGTGACCTCGATGCGCGGGTCGTCGAGGCCTGCGTCGCCATCGCCGGCGATGGCCAGACCGGTGGCCGCCGCCGCCGCGCCGCCACCGCGGGTGCGCCGACGGGTGCGGGCACGGGTGGCCGCCGGAAGCGCCTCGGCCGCGGCTGGCGCGGTGGAGCGCCCGGTGCGCGAGGAGGACGAACCGCGTCGACCGCCACCGCGCCGCGAGGAGGCCTCACCGAGGTCCTCGATGTCCTCCGCGTCCAGCCCGGCGCGGGTGCGCGCGGCGTGCGGGAGGTTGCCGGTGACCCCGGTGGGGATGCCGAGCGCCTCGAACAGGTGCGGGGAGGTCGAGTAGGTCTCGACCGGGCCCTCGAACGGCAGACCGAGAGCCTTGTTGACCAACGTCCAGCGGGGCAGATCGTCCCAGTCGACGAAGGTGACGGCGACGCCGCTCTCCCCGGCCCGGCCGGTGCGGCCGATGCGGTGCAGGTAGACGTTCTCGTCCTCGGGGCACTGGTAGTTCACGACGTGGGTGACACCGCTGATGTCGATACCGCGAGCGGCGACATCGGTGGCGACGAGCACGTCGACCTTGCCGGCCCGGAAGGCGCGCAGGGCCTGCTCACGCTGGCCCTGGCCGAGGTCGCCGTGGACGGCGGCGGCGGCGAAGCCACGCTTGTCGAGTTCCTCCGCGACCTTGTCGGCGGTGCGCCGGGTGCGGACGAACACCATCGCGAGGCCCCGGCCACCGGCCTGGAGGACACGCGCCAGCACTTCCATCTTGTCCAGCGCGTGGGCGCGGAAGACGTGCTGGTGTGTGCTGGGCACGGTGCGGGCCTCGTCGGGCTGCTCGGCGCGCACGTGCACGGGACGAGCCATGAACCGACGAGCCAGCGAGATCACCGGGCCGGGCATGGTGGCCGAGAACAGCATGGTCTGGCGGCTGGTGGGCAGCTGGGCCATGATGCGCTCGACGTCGGGCAGGAAACCGAGGTCGAGCATCTCGTCGGCCTCGTCGAGCACGAGTGCCCGCACGGCGGCGAGGTCGAGGACCCGCTGGCGGGCCAGGTCGAGCAGGCGACCGGGGGTGCCGACGACGATGTCGACTCCGGCGCGCAGCGCGGTGAGCTGCGGTTCGTAGGCGCGGCCACCGTAGACGGCCAGCACGCGCAGGCCACGGCCCGCACCCGCCCGGGTGACATCCTCGGTGACCTGGACGCACAGCTCACGGGTGGGGACGACGACCAGGGCCTGCGGCCGGCCGTCGGCACCCTCGTCGGGAGCCAGCGCCGTCTGCACGAGGGGGATACCGAACGCGAGGGTCTTGCCGGTGCCGGTGCGGGCCTGACCGATGATGTCGTTGCCGCCGAGCGCGATCGGGAGCGTCAGCTCCTGGATCGGGAAGGCGTGCACGATGCCGGCCTTGGTCAGCGCCGCGACCGTCTCGGTGCGGACGCCCAGGTCGGCGAAGGTCGGGCGGACCACGGCGGGAGGAACTACCGCGGCGATCTCAGTAGACGAAGGGGATGTAGATAGATCATCTGAAGGTACTTCTGCTGTGACGGACAGCGGGACGCTCCTGGTCTTCTCTGAGCGGTGTCTGCGCTGAACCCGCTCGCGTTGAGCCGCGAGGCGCCCGCGGCCCGAAGTCCGTGTGCCCGGTGCCATGGACGGCAGCTCTGGGTGCACAGGTGACGAGGCGACGCCTACTACGCGACTACTGAGGCACATAACGGCCTCTAGCTGTCTCCAGCATAGCCGCTTCCTGGCCCGAGCGGGAGTTCCTTCGCCGACGATCGCCGTTGACGACCTCAGGGGTGCCAGAATCCGAGCGTGATGCAGACATCGTTCCCGCCGGCCGACGCGTCGGCTTCGGGCACCGCGGACCAGCCCGACCAGGCGACTGTCGATCTGCTGGGCCTGCTCGCATATGGCGAACTGACCGCTTTCGAGCGGATGGCGACCGATGCCCGAATGTCGCCGACTCTCGGCGACAAGATGGCCCTGGCCACGATGGCGGCGGCTGAGTTCTCCCACTTTCGGGCCATCTGTGACGAACTCGACCGGCTCGGCGTGGGTCCCGAGGACGCGATGGCCCCGTTCATCGGCCCGTTGACCGACTTCCACAACTCGACCGCGCCGGCCGACTGGTTGGAGAGCCTGGTCAAGGCGTACGTGGGTGACAACATCGCGGCCGACTTCTACCGGGAGATCGCGACCCGCCTGCCCGGGTCGTCCCGCGAGATCGTGCTGCGGGTTCTGGCCGACACCGGGCACGCCGCCTTCGCCGTCGAACGGGTCCGTGCCGCGATCGAGGCGAACCCGACGGTGGCCGGTCGGTTGGCGCTGTGGGCACGCCGGCTCGTCGGCGAGGCCCTCACCCAGGCGCAGCGGGTCGGGGTGGACCGCGACGCCCTCACCGGCCTGCTGGTGGGCGTGGGCGATCTGGACGCGCTGGCGGCCATCTTCAACCGCATCATGTCGGCCCACAGTCGCCGCATGTCGGCGCTTGGCCTCTCCGCCTGACGACATGAGCCTCTCCGCCTGACGACATGACGAGGGGCGGTGGCCGACGATCTCTCCGTCCGCCCACCGCCCCCTGCTCGTGGCCCGGACGGCCTACGCCGCCGGACATCGAGCCGCTCGCCGCCGAGCCCTCAGCCGCCGAAGCCGACCCGGCGGGGCGAGGTGGCCGCGATCTCCACGTATGCCAGCGCGTCGATCGGGACCAGCACCTGGCGCCCCTTGTCGTCGGAGAGGGTCAGCACACCACTGCCAGCCTTGACCGCCTCGCTGACCTGCGCGGCCACGGCCTCCGCGGTCAGCTCGCTTTCCACCACCAGCTCCCGGCCGACCTGCCGTACGCCGATCTTGACCTCCACCGATGACCTCCGCCTTCGTCGGACCTTCGTGGGACCTGCGCGGAGCCGCGCGGGACCCGCGCGGTGGCGGACATCCGCCACCGAGGTTGGATCACGGCCCACACTATGGCTTCCGGGACTTCTCTACCGGCGTGGGTCCGGCGTGTTCGCTCCCGGCACATGCCGGGCGGGGTGCTAAGGCTGTTCCTGCCGGGGGTAGCCGCCGATGCCACGCCAGGCGAGTTCGACCATCGCCTCGATGGCTCGCTCCTTGGGGACGGTCCCACCGCGCACGAGCCACCAGCGCGACGCCGTCTCCGCCATCCCGATCAGGCCGACGGCGAGCAGGTCAGCCTCGGCGGGATCGAGCCCGGTGTCCGCGACGATGGTCGCCGCGATCGAGTGGACACACCGGGCGAACGCCGTCTCGATGCGCTGACGCACCGCCGGCTCGCTGCGCAGATCGGATTCCAGCACGAGCTGGTGCGCCCCGGACGAGTCATTGACGAAGTCGAAGTACGCCCGCACCGAACGGGCGATGCGCACATGGTTGTCGGTGGTGGAGCCCAGCGCCTCCTCGACGGCGTTGACCAGCTGGGTCGTGTGCTCGTCGAGTAGTGCCAGGTAGAGCTCGAGCTTGCCCGGGAAGTGCTGGTAGAGCACGGGTTTGCTGACTCCGGCCCGCTCGGCGATCTCGTCCATCGCCGCCGCGTGGTAACCCTGGGCGACGAAGACCTCGCGGGCGGCGCCGAGCAGCTGAAAGCGGCGGGCGGTCCGGGGCAGCCGGGGAGTTCGGCCCGTACGGGTGCCGGGCGAGGCTGGCTCGGCGGTCACCGGCACTCCTTCGGGTCCAGGTCGGCTGCGGCCGACGACGGGTCGCCGGCTCACTTTCGCACAGCAGGCCGGCCCGGTACGGCTCGGCCGGATTACCCACCTTGACGACCCACCCGTCAGTGGGGGCCCGAACGGGCCGACCACCCGCGCGGACGCCACCGCCCACCGTGCTCAGAGCCGTCCGTGGTCGGGGTCGTTCGGGGTCGTCAGCGGTAGTCGTCCTCGTCGGTCTCGACGACGATGCTCTGCTCGACCCGGTCGAACTCGTCGACCTCACCGGCAGTGTCGACCTCGCTGCCCAGCACCGTCGAGCCCGCTTCGCGCGGACGGACCTCCCGAGCCTGCTCGACGGCGTCGGCGTCGGGTGCCTCCAGCGGCAGGTGGCCGGCGGGGACGCTCTCGGGGGGGAGGCTTGCCAGGGTGCGGCCGGAGCCGGGTAGTTCGGTGGATGCTCCCATGGGACGTCCTCCTGAGCTCGTCGATGCGGCATCCGCGGGGTGGGGTGCCGACGCCGGGCGGTCCTGGACCCGCATCGGGCCCGGACCGCGATGTGCCCGGTGTGGGTGCCTCTCACGCGGGATCCACGCATCCGGGTGTGTGGGGGTCATGAGGCGTCGCCGAGCGGCGGGGCGAGCAGATCGCCGAGGTCGTCGACGCGTCGCAGCACGTCGTCCGCGGTGAAGGTCAGATCCCGGGGTCGTCATCACGGGCTCCCCAGATGATCTCCCCAGGACGGGCATCCCCCGGACGGGCCATGCCGCCACCTGATAACTGTGGACATTTGTTCGATCTGGCTTACATGTGGGCGTCCCGTGGGTCACCATGGTGGGTAGTCGACGTGAGGGGCGAACATGCGTTCGATCTGGAAGGGTGTCATCTCCTTCGGTCTGGTGTCGATCCCCGTGCGGCTGTACTCCGCCACACAGGAGCGGGACATCGCGTTCCACCAGGTCCGCCGATCGGATGGCTCCCGCATCCGCTACCGCCGGGTCGCCGAGGCCGACGGCGACGAGGTCTCCTACGCCAACGTGGCCAAGGGCTTCGAGCTGCCGGACGGTCAGACCGTCGTACTCACCGACGACGACTTCGCCAACCTGCCGCTGTCCACCTCCAAGGCCATCGACGTGCTGGAGTTCGTGCCGCTGGAGCAGGTCGACCCGATCTACTTCGCCAGGAGCTACTACGT
The DNA here is from genome assembly GCF_023243055.1 of Frankia sp. AgPm24. NCBI lineage: Bacteria > Bacillati > Actinomycetota > Actinomycetes > Frankiales > Frankiaceae > Frankia > Frankia sp. AgPm24. Next base: position 30,435 of record NZ_JALKFW010000205.1, read on the forward strand.
CGAGCCGGATCGGACCGGCGCGAAACCCTACGTGCTGCTGCGCGACGCTCTGGCCAGATCCGGCCGGGTCGCGCTGGTCAGGATAGCTCTGCGTCAGCGTGAGCAGCTCGCGACGCTCCGGGTGCGCGACGGAGTCTTCGTCCTGGCGACGATGCTCTGGCCGGACGAGGTCCGCGAACCGGACTTCCCGTTCCTGTCGGATGAGGTCGCCGTACGTCCGCAGGAGCTCGCCATGGCCGGCTCGCTCATCGACACCCTCGCCGCCGACTTCGATCCCACCCGCTTCACCGACCACTATCGCGAGGCCCTGCAGTCCGTCATCGAGGCCAAGGCCGCCGGCCGTGAGGTCCTCGCGCCACCCGAGATCGAGCCCAGCGAGCCCACTGGCGACCTGATGGCAGCCCTGCGCGCCAGCATCGCCGCCGCCCGCGGCGACCAGCCCGACACCAACACCCCCGCCCCGCCCGCGTCGTCCCCGGTGGAACCAGGCAAGCCGGGGCGGTCTCGACGCTCCAGCGCCGGGGCGGGCACGTCCCGTGCGACCTCCGGTACCTCCCGCGCAGGTTCGGGGACCGCGCGTACCGGTGCCGGGCCCGCGCGGTCCCCTCGGAAGTCGACTGTCAGGACCACACCCGGCAAGTCGGCCGCGCCGAAGGCCGCCGCGGCCGACGACGCGCCGCGCACCGCACGGACCGCCCACAGCTCCACATGATCGCCGATGGTGGCTCGGTGTGACCTCAGTGGCGGAAGGCGTCCTTGGCCTTCTCGCCGGCCTGGCGTAGGTCGGCGGAGGCACGTTCGCCGCGACCTTCGCTCTCGGTGCGGCGGTCACCGGCGGCTCGTCCGGTGGCCTGCTTGCCCCGTCCGCGAAGCTCGTCCACCTTGTTGCGGATCTTGTCGGTGAAGGACACAGCCCTCAGCTCCTCATCGTCGATGCGTTGTTGCGGTGGGTCACCGACGGTCTACCCGCGCGCCCGCCGGGAACACCCACCAGGTCGCACCGGTTCCGCCCACGACCGTCGCACCCACGACCGTCGCACCCACGACCGCCACACCCCGCTGGCGTCACACCCCGCGACCAGCCTCGAACCGGAATCCGTCCACACGGGTCGTGGCGGGCGAAGGGGAAAGCGGAAGCGGGCGGAAAGGTGGGGGTGAGGGAACAGCGGGGCGGCTCCGGGCGCTGTGGATCGTGGGGGTGGCGGCCGGCGGATTCGTGACCAGGTCGCGTGCCCCTGTGGAATCGTCGAAGAACGTGGCATCGTCGAGAACGACTGCGAACGCAAGGAGCTAGCGTGTCCCTTCCGCCTCTGGTCGAGCCTGCCGAGGGCCTGACCGTCGACGAGGTCCGCCGGTACTCCAGGCATCTGATCATTCCGGATGTCGCCATGGATGGCCAGAAGCGGCTGAAGAATGCCAAGGTCCTGGCCGTGGGTGCTGGTGGGCTTGGCTCGCCGACGCTGATGTACCTGGCCGCGGCCGGCGTCGGCACGCTCGGCATCGTCGAGTTCGACACCGTCGACGAGTCGAACCTGCAGCGTCAGATCATCCACGGGCAGTCCGACGTCGGCCGGTCCAAGGCGGAGTCGGCGCGGGACTCCGTGCTCAACATCAACCCGCTGGTCAACGTGGTGCTGCACGAGACCCGACTGGACACCTCCAATGTGATGGAGATCTTCAGCCAGTACGACCTGATCGTCGACGGCACCGACAACTTCGCCACCCGGTACCTGGTCAACGACGCGGCCGTGCTGCTGGGCAAGCCGTACGTGTGGGGTTCGATCTACCGGTTCGACGGGCAGGCCAGCGTCTTCTGGGCCGAACACGGTCCGTGCTACCGCTGCCTCTACCCGGAGCCGCCGCCGCCGGGGATGGTCCCCTCCTGCGCGGAGGGGGGCGTGCTCGGGGTGCTGTGCGCCTCGATCGCGTCGATCCAGACCACCGAGGCCATCAAGGTGCTCACCGGCATCGGCGATCCGCTGGTCGGGCGGCTGATGGTCTACGACGCACTGGAGATGACCTACCGCTCGATCAAGGTCCGTAAGGACCCGGAGTGCCCGCTGTGCGGGAAGAACCCGTCGATCACCGAACTCATCGACTACGAGGCGTTCTGCGGTGTGGTGTCCGAGGAGGCACAGCTCGCCGCGTCCGGGTCGACGATCCTCGCGTCCGAGCTCAAGACCTGGCTGGACGCGGGTGAGCCGATCGAGCTGATCGACGTCCGTGAGCCCGCCGAATGGGAGATCGTGCGCATCCCCGGCGCCCGGCTGATCCCCAAGGCCGAGCTGCCCGCCCACCTCGCCGAACTGCCGCAGGACCGACGGGTCGTCGTCTACTGCAAGTCCGGTGTGCGCTCCGCCGACGCGTTGGCGACCCTCAAGGGGGCCGGCTTCACCTCGGCCGTGCACGTCCAGGGCGGCGTGACCGCGTGGGCCACCCAGGTGGACAAGACCCTTCCCGTCTACTGAGCGTCATGAGGGAGCCGGGGAGGCCGACAGTCACCGGCGGGGGACGGGTGCGGGGGAGTCGCGCCGCCCCGCCGGCGAGTGTGTCGGCGGGGCTCGGTACCCGGATTCGGCTCGGGGACGCCGAGCCCAGTCCGCACGCCCGCGAGGTCCTCGACACCATCGCCCGGATTCCACCGGGCAAGGTGATGACCTACGGTGACGTCGCCGAGTTCGTCGGGGCCGGCACGGGCCGGACCGTCGGCGCGGTGCTTCGCCGTTACGCCGAGGACGACCTGCCCTGGCACCGGGTCATCCGCTCCACCGGCGCACCGAACCCGTCGAACCCGGCCGAGGCGCTGCGCCGCCTGATCGCCGATGCCACACCGCTCACGCCGTCCGGCGAACGCGTCCACCTGGCCGCCGCCCGCTGGGACGGCACCCCGGCCACCTGACCCACCCCGGCCACCTGACCCACCTCGTCCGGACCGATCCACGCCCGCCTGATCCACGGCCGGACCGACCTCGTTCGCGGACCTAACGGGCGGTGAGGCCGCCGTCGGCCAAATAGACGCTGCCGGTGACCAGGGATGCCCGGTCGGACAGCAGGAAGGCGACCACCTCGGCGACCTCCTCGGGGGTGCCGAGGCGGTTGATCGGGGTGAGCAGCGCGGCGCCGCGCTGGGGTCGGCCGTTCACGTGGATGAGGGCGGTGTCGACGAAACCGGGGGCGACCGCGTTCACCCGGATGTCGCGGATGGCGTACTCGAGGGCGGCGGTCTTGGTGAGGCCGACGACGCCGTGCTTGGCCGCGACGTACGGGGCCGATCCCGCGAAGCCGACAGTGCCGAACACCGAGGCCATGTTGACGATGGACCCGCCGGTGCCGCCGTGCAGCATCGCGGTGATCTCGGCGCGCATGCAGTAGAAGACGCCGGAGAGGTTGACGTCCAGGACGCGCTGCCAGTCCTCGGCCAGGATGGTGCCGACCGGTTCGCGTCCGGCGGTGACACCGGCGTTGTTCACGCTGAGGTCGAGGCGTCCGAAGGTGCCGACGGCGGTCTGCACGGCCTGTTCCACCGCGTCGGGATCGGTGACGTCCGCCTCGACGGCCACGGCCTCGCCGCCGTCCCGTTCGATCTGCGCGGCCACCTCTTTGACCTGGTCGGGGCGCAGATCGGTGAGGACGACCCGGGCTCCGGCCGCGGCCAGCCGACGGGCACAGGCGGCGCCGATCCCGGAGGCCGCCCCCGTGACGAGCGCCACCTTGCCCTCGCAGTCGTGTGTCGGTGCGCATGGGCTCATGGCTGACGAGAGTGACACGTCCGGTCGCGTGCGCGTGTGACCTGGCCCGGTCGGGCGACCCCGAGACGGGGGTCGGATGCGCGATGGTCGGGTCGCCGGTGGGTGCCATCGCCACCCTGTCGGACGGACACAGGGGGCCATGATCCTGGATTGACGGACCAGTGGGGATGCCTGCCGGTCGGTGTGTCGGTGGCGCGTGGTGTGCTGTTCCGGTGAGCCTGCTGTCCGCCTCGGCCCCCGCCGCGCCGCGCACCGGCCACCGGTTGGTCGCCGCGCCGGTGCCCGTCGCCACACCGTTGCAGCTGGACGGGTCACAGCGCCAGGTGGTCGAGCATCCGGGCGGCCCCCTGCTCGTGCTGGCCGGGCCGGGCACGGGCAAGACAGCGACACTGGTCGAGGCCGTCGCCGCCCGCGTCGCCGCCGGCGCCGACCCCCAGTCCATCCTGGTGCTCACGTTCAGCCGGCGAGCCGCCGGCGAGCTGCGCGAACGCATCACCGCCCGCCTGGGCGCCGCTGGTGGGGGCGGGCGGGGGCCGGGGGCGTGGACGTTTCACGCCTGGTGCCTCGCGGTGCTGCGGGCCCATGACCGGCCGGCGCCCCACGGCGGGTTCCGGCTGCTGTCCGGCCCGGAGCAGGACAGTCGGCTCCGCGAGCTCATCGACGGCACCCGGGAGGACGGTTATCCCCGCTGGCCGGAGTCGCTGGCCCAGGCGCTGGGCACCCGCGGGTTCACCGAGGAGGTGCGGGCGCTGCTGGCCCGGGCACGCGAGGTGGGTCTTGAGCCCGAGCAGTTGGCGCAGCTGGCCGGGCGTACCGCCCGGCCGGAGTGGTCGGCGCTGGCCGAGTTCTACGAGATCTACCTTGATGTCTTCGGCTTCGAGGGGGCGCTGGACTACGCCGATCTGGTGCACCGCGCCGTGCTGGTCGCCGAGGGGCCGGCGGGGGAGGAGCTGCGGGCCCGCTACCAGCATGTCTTCGTCGACGAGTACCAGGACACCGACCCCGCGCAGGAACGGCTGCTGCGCGCCTTGGCCGGCGGCGGAGGAAACCTGATCGCGTTCGGTGATCCCGATCAGTCGATCTACGCCTTCCGGGGCGCCGAGGTGTCAGGGCTGCTGGAGTTCCCCCGGCGGTTCCGCTCGGTGGGCGGCCTGGACGCGCCGATCGTCGCGTTGCGTCGGTGCCGGCGGATGGCCCCGGCGCCGCTGCTGGCCAGCCGGCACGTCGCCCGCCGTCTGCCGGCGACCCGGCTGCCCGCACAGGCGTTGCGCGCCCACCGCGACCTCACCGGACGGGACGATCTCGGCGCCGGCCAGGTCGAGGTGCGTGCCTACGTGTCGGCCAGCGCGGAGGCGGGGGCGGTCGCCGACATGCTGCGCCGTGAACATCTCGAGCGCGCCACCCCGTGGGCGCGGATGGCCGTGCTGGTGCGCACCGCCGAGCGGATCGGGCGGCTGCGCCGCGCCCTGGTCGCCGCCGGCGTCCCCGTCACCGTCGACGGAGACGATCTTCCCGTCGCGCAGGAGTCCGCGGCGGCGTTGCTGCTGTTGGCGTTGCGCTGCGCCGACGACCCGGGTGGGGCGCTGTCCGTCGAGGCGGCCCGCACGCTGCTGACATCCCCGCTGGGCGGGGCGGATCCGGCCGGTCTGCGTGAGCTTGGCCGGGCGCTGCGGGCCTTCGACCGCGACGCGGGGGCCACCGCGCCGGGTGCCTCCGACGAGCTGGTTCGCGCGGCCGTCGCCGATCCGGACCGGCTGCTCGTGCGCGTACCCGACGAGGTCGCCGCGCCCGCCCGCCGGGTCGGCGCGCTGCTTGTGGCCGGGCGTCGCGTGCTGCGCGCACCCGGCGGGTCGCCCGAGGAGGCGCTGTGGGCGTTGTGGTCGGCCAGCGGTTGGCAGCCGCGGCTGGTCGCCGCGTCGGCGGCGGGCGGGGCGGCGGGTCGCACCGCCGACCGTGATCTGGACGCGGTGGTCGCCCTGTTCGACGCGGTCGCCCGGCTGGCCGCCCGGCGCGGGCCGGGGCTGGGCGTCGCGTCCCTGCTCGGCGAACTCGGCCGCCAGCAGTTCGCCGCCGAATCCATCGCCCCGGTCGGGGAGGACGTCCGCCGCCGCGGGGTGCGGCTGCTCACCGCGCACCGTTCCAAGGGCCTCGAATGGGATGTGGTCGCCGTCTGCGGTGTGCAGGACGGCGCCTGGCCGGACCTGCGGCAACGCGGTTCGCTGCTCGGCGTCGAGGAGCTCGACGCACCGGCCCGAGGCGGCCTGCGCCCCCCGCTGACCCGGGCGGACCTGCTCGCGGACGAGCGGCGGCTGTTCTACGTGGCGCTGACCCGGGCCCGGCGACGCCTGCTGATCACCGCGGTCGACAGTCCCGATGACGACGGCAGCCGGCCCAGCCGGTTCCTCGAGGAGATCGGCGTGCCCGTGGTCGCCGTGCCGGGGCGCCCGCCGCGGCCGTTGACCCTGGTCGGTCTGGTCGCGACCCTGCGCCGGCTGGCCACCGAACCCGGGGCGAGTCCCGCGATGCGCACCGCGGCGCGCCGCCGGCTGGCCGCGCTCGCCGCCGCCGGTGACGACGAGGGCCGTCCGCTGGCGCCCGCCGCCCATCCGCGCACCTGGTGGGGGCTGCTCGAGGTCACCACGTCCGAGGTGCCGGTGGTCGCGCCGGAACTGCCGGTGCGCCTGTCCGGGTCGTCGCTGGCCGGGCTGCGGGACTGCTCCCTGCGCTGGTTCCTCGAGCATGAGGCGCACGCGGTCACCGTCGCCTCGACCGCGCAGGGCTTCGGCCGGGTGGTGCACGCCCTCGCCGACGAGGTCACCACCGGCCGCACCGCCGCGGACCTCGCCGCCCTGGACGCCCGGCTCGACACCGTCTGGCGGCATCTGGCCTACGAGGCCCGCTGGCGCGGCGAGCAGGAACGCGCCGCCGCCCGGGAGGCCCTCGCCCGCTTCCTCACCTGGCACGCGGCCGAACGGGGCCGCCGGGTCGTCGATGCCGAGGTCCGCTTCACCTGCCAGCTCACCGTCGCCGGCCGTCAGGTGTGGCTGCGCGGCTTCATCGACCGGCTCGAACTCGACGACGCCGGCCGGGTGCACGTCATCGACTTCAAGACCGGCCGCACCCCGGTGACCGCCGCCGAACTCGCCAGCCACCCCCAGCTCGGCAGCTACCAGCTCGCGGTCCGATCCGGCGCCCTCGACGACGCCGTCCGCACCGCCGCATCGGAGCGCACCGCCGCGTCGGGTGCCTCTGGGCTGGACCCGGTCGCGGCGCGGCCGGTGGTGGAGCCGGGTGGGGCGGAGCTCGTGCACCTGCGGCTGGACGCGGGTGGGGACACCGCGGCCGCGGACCCCGAGCAGGAACCGCCCGGGCCGCCGAAGGTGCAGGCCCAGGCGCCGCTGCCCGCCGACGGCCCGACCTGGATGGACGAGGTCGTCGCCGACGCGGTGCGCACCATCGACGCCGAGACGTTCCGTCCCGCGCCCGGCGGCCACTGCACCACCTGCACGTTCCAGGCGAGCTGCCCCGCCCGTCCGGAGGGACGGCAGGTCATCTCATGAGTGTGCTGGGTACCGACGGGCGGCCGTCCCGTCAGCCGTTCCTGCCCGGCTTCGGCGCCGAGCCCGACGACCTTCGTGACGGGACGCGCACCGGCCCGCGCCTCGAACCGGACGATCTGCGCACCCTGCTGGACGTCCCGTTCACCGACGAGCAGATCGCCGCCGCGACCGCACCGCTGGCACCGGGAGTGATCGTCGCCGGCGCCGGCTCCGGGAAGACCTCGGTGATGGCCGCCCGGGTGGTCTGGCTGGTCGCGACCGGGCAGGTGCGCGCCGACCAGGTGCTGGGCCTGACCTTCACCACCAAGGCCGCCGCGGAACTCGCCGCCCGGGTGCGCCTGGCACTGCGCCGCGCCGGCGGCGCCGACGGCAGCGACTGGGCGACCAGCGCGGGCCCGGGCGGCCCGGACAGAGCTGGTGGCGCTGGTGGCGCGGGGGATGAGCAGGACGGCGAGCCGACCGTGGCGACCTACCACGCGTTCGCCGGGCGGCTCGTCGTCGACAACGCGCTGCGGCTGGGGCTGGAACCGGACGTCCGGCTGCTCTCGGGCGCGGCGCGGTACCAGCTCGCCGCCCGGGTGGCCCGCGCCCACGACGGTTCGGTGCGGGCGTTGACCCGTTCGCTCGCCGCCGTCGTCGGTGAGATCGTCGCCCTCGACGGTGAGATGAGCGAGCATCTGCTCGACCCGGTGACGCTCACCGCCTTCGACACCGCGCTGCTCGTCGAGGTCAGCGCCGCCCTGGCCGCCGCCCAGCGGCGGCCGAGGACCAAGGGTGTGCAGGACCTGCTGCGCAGGTTCGCCCACACCTCGCGTGGACGGCGCGAACTCGCCGCGCTGGTCGCCGAATACCGCGCGGCGCGCCGCGACCGTGGCGTGCTCGACTTCGGCGACCAGGTCACCTACGCGGCCCACATCGCCGAGTCGATGCCGCAGGCCGGGCAGGCCGAGCGGGCCAAGGCCACGGTGGTCCTGCTCGACGAGTACCAGGACACCTCCGTCGCCCAGCGCCGGATGCTCACCGGACTGTTCGGCGGCGGCCATCCCGTCACCGCCGTCGGCGACCCCTGCCAGGCCATCTACGGCTGGCGCGGAGCATCGGTGGCGAACCTCGACCATTTCCCCACCCATTTCCCGCAGGCGGACGGCACCCCGTCGACCGTCTACGAACTGTCGGTCAACCAGCGCAGCGGCGGCCGGCTGCTCGAACTCGCCAACGCCATCGCCGAGCCCCTGCGCGCCCGGCACCGGGTCGTCGAACTGCGCCCACGCGCCGACGTCGCCGACCGCGGCCAGACGGTCGTCGCCCTGCACACCACCTGGGCCGCCGAGGTGGCCTGGATCGCCGGCCGGGTCCGGGCCGCCGTCGCCGCCGGCACCGCCGCCCGGGAGATCGCCGTGCTCGTCCGGGCCCGCGGCGACATCCCGCCGCTGCTCACCGCGATGCAGGCCGTCGGTCTGCCGGTCGAGGTGGTCGGCCTGACCGGTCTGCTCACTGTCCCGGAGGTCGCCGAGATCGTGGCGGTGCTGGAGGTCCTGGACGCCCCCACGGCGAACACCGCGCTGGTCCGCCTGCTCACCGGCCCGCGGGTCCGCCTCGGCGCCCGCGACCTCGCCGCCCTCGGCCGAAGGGCACGCGAGGTCGTCCGCCTCGACCAGCCCCCCGGCTCACCCGGCCCCGCCGGCTCACCCGACTCACCCACGTCCGAGAGCCGTACGTCCGAGAGCCGGGCGTCCGAGGGGCGGGTGACCGAACCGCCGGGCGGCGAGGACGCGCTGCGGGCGGCGGTGGCGGACGTCGATCCCTCCGACGTGGTGGCGCTGTCCGATGTGCTGGCCGACCCCGGGCCGGAGATGTCCGCCGAGGGTGCCGCCCGGGTGGGCCGTCTGGGCGCCGAGATCGCGGCGTTGCGCGGCCATCTCGGCGAGGGGCTGCTCGACCTGCTGCACCACGTCATCGCCACGATCGGCCTGGACGTGGAGCTCACCGCGACCGACGCCGCCGTGCGCGCCCGCCGCGAGGAGAACGTCGCCGCGTTCCTCGACATCGCCGCCGACTTCACCGATCCCGACGGGACCACGTCCCTGCACGCGTTCCTCGGCTTTCTGCACGCCGCCCGGGAGCACGAGCGCGGCCTGGACGTCACGGGTCCCTCCGGCGCGGACGCGGTCGCCCTGATGACCATGCACCGGTCCAAGGGGCTGGAGTGGGAGGTGGTCGTCGTCCCGAACCTGAGCGCCGGCGTCTTCCCCGACGTCACCGTCCGCGACCAGTGGACGACCTCGACCGGGGTGCTCCCGGTGCCGCTGCGCGGCGACGCCGACGACCTGCCGGCGGTGACCGTGTCCGACCAGAAGTCCGACCACGACGCGTACGCCGTCGAGGCCCGGGCCTACGCCGAACGGGAGGAACGCCGCCTCGCCTACGTGGCGGTCACCCGGGCGAAGTCCCTGCTGTTCGCCAGCGGCCACTGGTGGGGCCCGAGCCAGAAGCGACCGCGTGGCGCGTCCATCTTCCTCGAGGAACTCGCCGCGCATGCCGGCTCCGGCGGTGGACGCGTCGACGTCTGGGCCCCCCGCCCCGCCGAACGTGTCAACCCGGCGCTGGACACCCCGCCCGAGTTCGCCTGGCCCGTCCCCTACGACCCCGAGCCGTACGCCCGCCGCCTCGAAGCCGCCCGCGAGGTCCTCACCCACCTGGACACCGCCCTGCACCCCTCCGGCTCCCTCGCCGCCCCCGGCGTCGATCCGGATGGTCTGACCGCGGGGGAGCGGGCGCTGTTGGGGGAGCTGGACCGGGAGGCACGGCTGCTGCTCGCCGAGGAACGCGCCAGTCGGCGCCCGCGGCTGGACGTCCCGTTGCCGGCGACCCTGACCGCGTCCGAGATCGTGCGGATGCACGCGGACCCGGCCGCGTTCGCCCGGGAACTGGTCCGGCCGCTGCCACGCCAGCCGGTCGCCGCCGCCCGCCGCGGCAGCCGGTTCCACACCTGGGTCGAGGAACTGTTCGACCACCGCGCCCTGATCGGAGCCGACGACCTCCCCGGTGCCGCGGACGCCGAGCTCACCGACGACGACCTGCGCGATCTCAAGGACGCCTTCCTGCGTACCCCCTACGGCACGCGGCGTCCCCACGCGATCGAGGAGGCCTTCGAGCTTCCCCTGGCCGGACGGATCATCCGTGGCCGCATCGACGCCGTCTACTCCCTCGGCGGTGGACGCTGGGAGGTCATCGACTGGAAGACCGGCCAGTCTCCCGCCGACGACCTGCAACTGGCCGTCTACCGCCTGGCCTGGGCCCGCCTTCGCGGCATACCACTGGATGCCGTAGACGCCGCTTTCCTCTACGTTCGCACCGGCGCTCTGGTCCGCCCCCATCCCCTGTCCGAATCCGACCTGGCCACCCTCCTGACCCCCGCACCGCCCCGCGCCACCCCACCGGGCCCCGGTCCCGCCCCGACCGCCTCGAACTGAGCGACGCACGACGGGCTCTGGAGCCCGCACCGCCCGGATCACGGCCAGATCACGGCCAGATCGCGGCCGGTGGTGTCAGCGGGCGAGGTCGACGAGCAGGGCGCGGTGGTCGGAGATGGGGGTGCGCTGGCAGTGCACGGCGCGGACCTCGCCGATCACGCCGCGGGCGAGCACATGGTCGAGCTGTACCTGGGGTGCGGGCGCCGGGTAGGTCGGGGTCGCGGCGAGTCGGTGCCAGCGGGTGAGCAGACCGGGCAGCGCACCGGGCAGGTTCAGATCACCGAGGATGACGACCGGGCCGTCACCGCCATCACTCCGAGCGCCGCGATCGCCCCCGGTGGTCCCGGTGGTCCCGGTGGTCCCGGCAGGGTCCCCGAGTTCGGCGGCCGTGGCGGCCCCGGCGGGACGGTGGGTGAGGCGGCGGGTGAGACGACGCAGCTGCCAGGCGTTCCACCCGGGGACGAAGGACAGGTGCGTGGTCACCACGGTCAGCGGACCGTCGTCGGTGTCGAGGGTCGCCGCGACCGCCAGGCGAGGCTCGTCGTCGAGCAGGATCAGGCGTGCCCGGCCGCCGGGACCGCCGCCGGGCAGGGCGATCGGTGAACGTACCGGCGCCCGGCCGAGTTCGATGACCCGCCAGTCCCGCACCGGAAACCGGCTGATCAGCGCGATGCCGTAGGCCGGTTCACCGGCAGGGCGGGGGACGTCCGCGGGGCGCCAGGTCTCCCCCGGCGTCCCATACACCGTGGGGACGAATCGCCAGTCGCCGTCGTCGGCACCCATGGCCCCCGCGGCCAGCGCGGCGAGGTCAAGCCGGCCGGAGCGGGGCTGGTCGAGGTCGACCTCCTGGAGGCCGAGGACGTCCGCGTCCAGCCCGACGATGGCATCGACGAAACGCTCCGCCCGAACCGCACCGTCGGCGAGGGACCGTCCGTGCATCACGTTGAAGGTGCCCAGCCGCACGCCGCTGACCGTACCGGACGCGGGACCCGAACGGGCACCGTCCGGGTCAGCGGTACGGAGCCAGGCCAGGACGGAGCCAGGCCAGGACGGGATGGCCGGCGTTCAGCCGGTCGGGACGGGCCGATCGAGGGCACCCGGGGCATCGAACGGGGCTGTGGAGCGCTCGGTGGCGGCAATGGCGGGTCGGGCGGCGGCGCCGGCGCGTAGGACGAGCTCCAGGTCGAAGCGGATGTCGGGGTCCTCCAGGCCTGGGCCGAACAGGTCGCGTAGCTGGTTGACGCGGTAGCGGACGGTCTGCGGATGGATGTGCAGACGCTCGGCGATCAGGCCGCGCTGGCCACGCAGCGACAGCCAGTGCAACAGGGTCTCGGCGAGGCGTTCGCGGGTGCGGCTGGGAAGGTTGTCCAGGGGGGCGAGGAGCCGGGTGGCGAGGTCGGTGACGAGGTCCGGGTCACGGGCGAGCAGCAGGGCGCTCAGATACTCGTCGGTGAACAGCGGGTCGGCGGTGGCGGCGCTGGTGGTGGTGAGACGACCGGCGTCGCGGGCGTCGCGGGCGCCGCGGGCCCGGGCGGCACTCGCGGCACTCTGGGCCCAGACGACGGCGGGGCCGACGACCGCGCCGAGACCAGCCAGCCTCGCGGTCAGCGCCACCCGGCCAGGGCCGGGTTCGGTGGCGCCGACGAACAGCCAGGTGTCCTGGCCCTGGACCGTGCGCGGACAGCCGTCCGGCAGCCGCAACGCCCGCACACCATGATCGCTGGCGTCCCCGACGTCCCAGGCATCCCCGCTGTCCCAGGGATCCCGAGCCTCCCGAGGATGCCCGGCGCTCCTGGCAACGGCGGGATCGCTGGGTTCCCCGCGACGTGCCGCGTCGAGGGCGGGCGGGTCGGCCGGGACGCAGGCGGGGATCAGAACGGCGGCCAGGCGACCGGGCAGGGTCAGCCGGCCCGACTGGGCGACCTGGGCGACGGCGTCCACGGGAGCGCCGGTGAGCAGCATCTCACCGAGCCGGTCGAGCAGGCGTTCGCGTTCACCGGCGGCGGTGAACTGCTCGGTGGCGTATCCCTCGGCGGACGCCGCCGAGATGCCGTCGATGTAGGCGAACATCATCTCGGCGAGGGAGACCAGACCGGCGGCGTCGACACCGTTGCGGGCCGCGGCCTCACCCAGACGCCGCCAGGAAACCCGGGCACCGACCCGGTAGGCGCCGAGCAGGTTGTCCAGGGAACGTCCGGCTCGCACCTCGCCGCGGCCCAGCCGGACGTAGACGTCCCGTCCGGCGGCCAGGTTCGGCTCGAGCTGCGGCCCGGCCTCGACGACAGCCAGGAACCGCCGCAGTGCCTCGGCGACCCCGCGGCGCACCCCCTGGCCGAACCGGCCCTCCAGCGGACGGGCGTAGGCCGGCACCTCCCGGGAGATCGCCAGGATGACCTCTTCGCCCAACTGGCCAAGCTCTGCGGCGAGCGTCCCGGGCAGACCGGCCGGAAACTGTCCCATGGGAACAGACTGTCTCATGCGCCACACCCCCGATGGTCAGGGGCGGCGTCGAAGTCCTGTCCGCTGTCCGTCCGGTGGTGTGCGTCGCTCGGGCCCGAGGGGCGGCGGTGGGCAGTAGCGTGGCATCCGTGGCCACGTCCTCTGTTCCTGCCCCTGATCCGGTCGGTTCCGCCGCGGTGAGGTCGGCCGTGGGGAGGCCGGCGGTGGTGCCGCCGACGGTGGTACGACCCCGCCAGGGTGCGGCTTCGCCGTCCTTTCCGGTGCCGAGCTATCCGATCGAGCGGGTGCGCCTGGGGAACGGGCTACGTGTTCTGTTCGCACCCGACCGGACGGCGCCGGTGGTGGCGGTGAGCGTCCACTATGACGTCGGCTTCAGGTCGGAGCCGCAGGGGCGCACCGGTTTCGCGCATCTGTTCGAGCATCTGATGTTCCAGGGCAGCGCGAACGTCGGCAAGGCGGAGCATCCCAAGCACGTCCAGGCCGCCGGTGGAATCTTCAACGGTTCCACCCATCCGGATCACACCGACTATTACGAGCTGTTGCCGTCCGGGGCGCTCGAACTCGCGCTGTTCCTCGAGGCCGACCGGATGCGCAGCCCCAAGATCACCCAGCAGAACCTCGAGAACCAGATCGCCGTGGTGCAGGAGGAGATCCGGGTCAACGTCCTGAACCGGCCGTACGGCGGATTTCCGTGGATCAGCCTGCCGCCGGTGGCGTTTGACACGTTTCCCAACGCGCACAACGGCTACGGCGATTTCACCGAGCTCGCCGCGGCCAGCCTCGACGATGCCGAGGACTTCTTCGACAAGTTCTACGCACCGGGCAACGCCGTGCTAACCGTCACCGGTGACTTCGATCCGGCGGAAGCGCTCACCTTCGTCGAGCGCTACTTCGGTGACATCCCCGCCCGCGCCGTGCCGGCGCCGGGCAGTTTCGCCGAGCCCGTGCGCTCGCAGGAGCGCCGCGAGCGGATCACCGACCGGCTCGCCCCCCGCGCCGCGCTCGCCGTCGGCTACCGGGTGCCCGATCCGATCGGCGACCTGACCGGTTTCCTCGCCTACTGCCTGCTCGCCGACGTGCTCAGCGACGGCGACGCCAGCCGGCTCGAGCGCCGACTCGTCCAACACGACCGTTCGGTGACCGGTGTGCGCGCCTCGCTCGGCACCTTCGGAAGCCCCTTCGAGCAGCGTGATCCCCTGCTGTTCACGCTGGAGGCCCGCCAGTCCGAGGACGCGACCGCCGACGGCGTGCTCGCCGCCGTGGACGAGGAACTCGGGCGCCTGGCACACGACGGCCTCGTCGTCGGCGAGCTGGAGCGGGTACAGGCCCGGGTCGTCTCGTCGCTGCTGCGCGAGGCCGACGACGCGCTGGGCCGGGCGATGTCGATCGCCGTGCACGAACTGCGCCGTGGCCGTCCGGAGCTCGTCAACGAGCTGCCTGCCGAGCTTGCCGCCGTCACCGCCGACGAGGTCACCGCCGCCGCCGCGAGCCTGCTGGACCAGGGCCGCTCGGTCCTCGAACTCGAAGCCGGCGCTGCCCCCACCGCCTGACCCGCCCAGTACCGCCTGACCAGCTGCCATGAGATCGGGAGAGCCGTGACATCCGTTCTTGTCCCCGAGGTGCGGCCGTCAGCGCCGGCGCGCCTACCCTCGGTCACGGACCGAACGCTGTCCAACGGGCTGCGGGTGCTCGTGGTCGAGCGCACCAGCGTGCCGCTCGTCGAGGTGCGGCTGCGGGTTCCGTTCGCCGGCACCGGCGCGCAGTTCCACGCCGGTGCGGAGGTGCTCGCGGAGACGCTGTTCACCGGGTCCGCCCGCCACGACCGCACGGGGCTCGCCATCGAGGTGCAGAGCCTGGGGGGCGCGCTGTCCACCGGAGTCGACAACGACCGGCTCGCCGTGGTCGGCTCCGCGCTCGCGTCGAACCTCGAGCCGCTGTTGCGGATCATGGCCGAGGTGCTGCTCGGCGCCACCTACCCGGACGACGAGGTCGCCGGCGAGCGGGAGCGGATCGTCGAGGACACCGCGGTCGCCCGCAGCCAGCCGGCGGTGATCGCCCGGGAGGCGCTGCTCGCCCGGATCTTCGGTGACC
The DNA here is from genome assembly GCF_023243055.1 of Frankia sp. AgPm24. Classification (NCBI taxonomy): domain Bacteria; kingdom Bacillati; phylum Actinomycetota; class Actinomycetes; order Frankiales; family Frankiaceae; genus Frankia; species Frankia sp. AgPm24. Next base: position 45,768 of record NZ_JALKFW010000205.1, read on the forward strand.
ATCCGTATGCCACGGGCATCCCCGACCCGGCCGTGGTCGCCGCCGTGCGCGCGGACGACGTGCGGTCCCTGCACGCTCGCCGGGTGGTCCCGGCCGGCGCCATCCTCACCCTGGTCGGCGACATCGCCGCCGAACGGGCCTTCGCCGCGGTGACCTCGGCTCTCGGTGGCTGGGCGGGCGAGCTCTCGGCGCCGGCCCCGCCGCTGCCCGTGATCGAACCGGGTCCGATCCTGATCGTCGATCGGCCGGGTGCGGTGCAGACGAACATCCGCCTCGGTGGGGCCGCGTTGCCGCGGTCAGCACCCGGGGCGCCAGCCCAACGGCTCGCCAACACGATCTTCGGTGGCTACTTCAGCTCCCGGCTGGTCGACAACATCCGCGAGGACAAGGGCTACACCTACTCCCCGCGCAGCTCCATCGACCACTACCTGGCCGGATCCCGCCTGACGATCGCCGCGGACGTCGCCACCGAAGTCACCGGCCCGGCGCTGCTCGAACTCTGGTACGAACTCGGCCGGATCGCGCTGCTGGCGCCCAGCCAGCGGGAACTGGACGCGGCACGTCAGTACGCCGTCGGCACCCTGGCACTGGGCAGCGCCACCGCCGCGGGCCTTGCCTCCACCCTGTCGGCGCTGGCCGGCGCGGACCTCGGGGTCGAGTACCTGCGTGACCATCCGCGGGCCCTGGCCGAGGTCACCCTCGAGGACCTTCGGGCGGCGGCGGCTGACCTGCTGGCACCGACACGTCTGGTGACGGTCCTTGTCGGTGACCGCGAGCGGATCGCCCGCGCCGTGGGCGACCTGGCTCCGATCGCACCGGCCTGACGCCGCGCCCACCACCGCACGCCGCTGGCCGTGTCAGTGGCGCCCGCCGGTCCGCGTCAGTGACGTTCGGACGGGGACCTCGGCGGAGCCGGTCGAGGTGCGACCCCGGCCGCGCCGGACCCACCCGTGACCCCGGCGCTCCCGCCGGAAACGGCCCGATCCGGCCCGCGGGACGTCGCGGCGCCGGCCGGGCCAGCCGCGGGGGTGCCGCCTGACACGCCGCCCGGACCGCCGGCAGGTGCCCCCGGACCGCCGCTGCCAGTACCCCCCGGGCCACCGGTACCGCTTGGCCCGCTGGTACCGCCCGAGCCGCTGGTACCGCCCGGGCCGCCGGGATCGCCCGGGCTGCCAGGACCGCCGGCGTTGCCGCGTCCACCGAGTTCCCCGGGCAGGGCGACCCGTGGGTCACCGACCGAGTCGACGACCTGGCGGGCCAGGTCATGGACCCGGCGGCCCATGCCGCGGGCCGTGCGCCGCAGCCGTTCGAACGCCTCGCGTGGGCGAATCTGATTACGTTCCGCCAGCACCCCGATCGCCTGCTCGACGATCACGCGGGAGGCCAGCGCATGTTCAAGCTGGACGACGGACAGCCGTAGCTGCTCGATCTCACCGAGATCCCGCTCGGCGCGGCGTGGCCGCCCGGGCGGGGCGAGGTCCTCGGCGAGCAGGTCGGCCAGGACCATCGCGGACAGCAGATCGCCGACCGGCCGTACCTCCGGTCCCGGTCCTTCGACCACCCAGCCGGCCGAGGTCCGCCGCAGCCGCATGTCCGCCCCTGGGCGGCGGGCCGCGGCCGTCGTGGCCGCGGCCGTGGCAGCCGCGTTCGTCCCCCGTCCAGCACTCGACGAGCCGGCCGATCCGGCCGCAGCCGCCGGCTGGACCGGACGCGGCGGCGTGGTCCGAGCCGGCCCGCCGGGGCGCACCGCCCGCGCGATGGTCTGCGGCGTCGGCATCCGGCCCGGTCGTGGATGTGCGGCGCCGGCAACGGGTGCCCCCCGGCCGGCGGAGGTCGCAGTCCCGGCACCGGACGGCACACCCACCGCGGGCCCGCCGCCAGCCGTCGCCTCGGCGTGCGTCCGCTCGGCCTGCGGGACGTCAGTGTGCGGTTGCGGTGCGTCGACAGGCGGGGCTTCGGTATGCGGGACGTCAGCGTGCGGTTGCGGGACGTCCGCGGGTGGGGTGTCTGTAGGTGGGACGTCGGTGCGTGGGACGCCTGTGGGCGGGGCGACGGACCCGGGTGGGAGATCCGTGGTCAGGGACACCCGTGTGGGGGCCCCCGACTCGGCTGGATCGCCCGTTGGGGCCACCGCTACCGCGTCGGACAGGTCCGTGGCCGCCGCCGACATCGCGGCCACGGGGCCGTCGGCGTCGGACGCCGAGCCAACGGACACTGGTACGTGACCGGAGGCCGCCAGTTCGTCGGCGATCCCACGTACCTGGGCACGATTCTCTGTGGTCACAGGCACCTCGCCATGGTCCAGGCTGACGAGAACACCGAGCAGTCGGCCATCTGGACGCAGGACCGGCGTCGCGAGATAGCTGCGCACCCCCAACAGACGATGCTCCGCGGTGTCGGCCGCGGGATGCCCGGGACCAACCCCGGACGCCGCCGCGGGGGCACCGTCGAGCATGCGGGCGATGACACTGTCGGCACGGGGATAGTGGGTTCCCACCTCGAGACCGGCGAAGGATCCCGCCAGCCGGAGATAGCCCACGGTCGTCGCGGAAACCACGACGAAACAGGCTGTCTCCATCTGGCCGCGGGCATGAACCGCCCGTAGCGCGGCATCGACGGTGCTCCACGCCTGTTCTGAAGGTGCTGACGACACAGGCCGAACTCTCCCACAAACTTCACGGGCAGTGACGGACACCGTCCCACGTGCCGGCCGCGTGTGCGGTGGGAAGGTAAGAACTCCCGGGATGTCGTTGCTCTACGTATCCGTTATGCGGCAGAAGTGACCTTCTCGGTGACCTGGCGGATGCTCGGGTTCGTCATCACAGTGCCATCGGGAAAGAGCACAGTCGGCACGGTCGCGTTCCCGTTGTTCGCATCGCGGACACGTTGCTCTGCTGTCGGGTCGTTCTCGATATCCACGGTCTTGTACTCCACGCCGGCGCGGTCCAGTTGGCTCTTCAGTCGAACGCAGTAGCCGCACCAGGAAGTCGTGTAGATCGTGAGCACGAATGGCCTCCAAGTCACTGGGACACAACAGATGCTCCAACAGTGTGGCGGCGCCGTCCCTTCCCGCGCCAGACCGGTACTACCGTGTCGAGGGATGTCCGGACCCACCGCTCCGCCGCCCGCGCCCATCGCCACGCCCCGGGCGCCAGCCGCCGCCGCACCCGCCGGCCCACCCGGTGCGACGCCCGTCGCCGCGTCCCGTGAGATCGGCGCGGCGGGCCCGGCCGCCGGCCACGATCTGCTGGCCGCGCTGGATCCGGAGCAGCGGGCCGCCGCGGCCGCCCCGCTCGGCCCGGTCTGCATCCTGGCCGGGGCCGGTACGGGCAAGACGCGCACGATCACCCACAGAATCGCGCACATGGTCGCGGATCGCGGGGTTGCGCCCGATCAGATCCTCGCGGTCAGCTTCACCACCCGGGCCGCGGGTGAGCTGCGCGGCCGGCTGCGGGCGATGGGTGTGCCGGGGGTGCAGGCGCGGACGTTCCATTCGTCCGCACTGCGCCAGTTGCAGTACTTCTGGCCGACGGTGGCCGGCGGTCCGCTGCCCGGACTCGAGTCGAGCAAGATCCCGACGATGGCTCGGGCCGCGGCCCGGCTGGGCCTGCGCACCGACCGCACGGAACTGCGCGACCTGACCGCAGAGGTCGAATGGGCCAAGGTCTCGCTCGTCACACCCGAGGACTACGCGCGCCTGGCCGCGGCGGCGGGCCGCGAGACGACGATGACCGCCGCGACGATCGGTCGGCTCTACGGCGCCTACGAGGAGACCAAACGGGAGGCCGGGGTCCTCGACCTCGAGGATCTGCTGCTGCTCACCGCCGCCATGATCGAGGAGCACGGCTTCGTCGCGGGCGAGATCCGCTCCCGTTACCGGCACTTCGTCGTCGACGAGTACCAGGACGTCAACATGCTCCAGCAGCGGGTGCTCGACGCCTGGCTCGGTGACCGCGACAGCCTGTGTGTCGTCGGCGATCCCCATCAGACGATCTACTCGTTCGCCGGGGCCTCACCGCGTCACCTGCTCGAGTTCCCCCGCCGTCATCCGCAGGCGGCGGTGGTCCGGCTGGTGCGCGACTACCGGTCGACACCCCAGGTGGTGGCCCTGGCCAACCGGCTGGTGGGGGCGGGGCCCCGGGCCGCGCTCGTCGCCGCCGCGCCCGCCGGGCCCGCGCCGGTGTGGCTCGAGTGCGACACGGAGGCCGACGAGGCCACCGCCGTCACCAGTCGCATCCGGACCCTGCTCGCCCGTGGCCTGCCGGCCAGCCAGATCGCCGTGCTGTATCGGACGAACGCGCAGTCGGAGGCCTACGAGTCGGCCCTCGGCGCGGCCGGCATCGCCTGTCTGCTGCGCGGCGGGGAGAAGTTCTTCGCCCGGCCGGAGGTCCGCAAGGCGAGCGGACTGCTGCGGGCCGCCGTCCGCTCCGCCGACGCCGACCGTCCGCTCGGCCTCGCCGACGCCGTGGCGGACGTCCTCGGTGCGCTGCAGTGGTACCCGCACACCGCCGCCGTGGGCACCGGCGCCGAACGGGAGCGCTGGGAGAACCTCGCCGCGCTGCACCGGCTCGCCGAGGATCTCGCGGCCCGTGATCCCGCCGCCGGCCTCGGCGAGTTCGTCGACGAACTCGCCGATCGTGCCACCCACGAGCATCTGCCGACCGTCGAGGGGGTGACGCTGTCCACCCTGCACGCCGCGAAGGGCCTCGAATGGGACGCGGTCTTCCTCGTCGGCCTCACCGAGGGCACCCTGCCGCTGGTGCACGCCCGCTCCGCCGAGCAGGTCGAGGAGGAGCGCCGGCTGCTCTACGTCGGGATCACCCGTGCCCGCGCCCAGCTGGTCCTGTCATGGTCGCTGGCGCGCACCCAGGGAGCCAGCCGGGTCCGCCGCCCATCCCGTTTCCTGGACGAGCTACGCCCCGCACGCCGTGGCTCCGGTGGTACCGGTGGCTTCGGTGGTGCCGCTGGCTCGAGTGGCTCCCGGGGCGGCGGGGGAGCCACCGGACGGGACGCCTCGGCTGACCCGGGTGGGGAGCGGTCGCCGGGATCAGACGGGACGGGCGGGGTGCCCGGCTCCCGGGGACCCGGGGACGCGGCTCGGACCCGGACCAGGGGGCGTTCCGCGGTGCGTTGCCGGGTCTGCGGTCAGTCGCTGACCGGCGCGTCGGCGCGGGTCGGACGGTGCGCCCAGTGCCCCGGTGACGTGGATGCCGCGCTGTACGAACGCCTGCGGGTCTGGCGGGCCGCCACCGCGAAGGAGGCCCGCATGCCGGTGTTCGTCATCCTCACCGACGCGACCCTGCGCGCGATCGCCGAATGCCGCCCCGGCACGGTCGCCGAACTGGTCCGGATCCCCGGGATCGGCCAGGCCAAGCTCGACCGGTACGGCGCGGCGGTGCTCGCCCTGGTGGCCGACCGCGCCACGCCGTGAGCACGGCTCAACCCTTGTGGCGCAACGTGTCATACTCGTGACACAGAAAATACGTTGAGGTTCTCGCGAAGGCCTTCTACGGTTACACCGACGCCCCACAGACGCCGACTGGCTGCCATGCGCCACCGGCCCTCCGGAGAATCGAGGTGATCTCGCAATGGTGAACATTCTGGCGAACAGAGTGAGCAGCGAGGTCATCCGTCAGCAGGGCCCGCTGTCCGCGGCCTGCCTCCAGAGCACGGAGATCGGCGCTGGTCCGGCGCTCGCGCGCGCCCTCTATACCGCCCTGTCGACCATCGGCATGGCCGATGCCGGCGTGGCGGCGAGTGCCCGAGGTCGGGTTCTCGGCATGTCCATCACCCCCATGGTGTTGGCGGCCACATCAGGCGCGGCCCGGCCGAGCGCCACGGCTGTGTTCGCCGCCCAGCAGGCACCCGTCGCACCGCTGTCGGGCACTGCCGCGCTGCTCACGAAGCATCGCCAGGTCACCGGGAACACCGCTGGCCAGCTGCCCACGAACCGTCACCTCACATCGGGACACGTCCTCGATCCGCATCCGGAGTAAGCGCTCCGGAGCTGACACGAGAGCCGCGATCCCGATGGGGATCGCGGCTCTTTGTCGTTTCGCTTCCTTCCATCCGCTCGAAGCCCAACCGTGTCGGAGGTGACACCCCGGTGTTCGATCACATGATCGTCGCCCGGATCGAGCAGGATCGGCTCGTTCTGCCCTGCTGGGACGTCGATCCCGAAATGTTCTTCGCAGAGTCCCCGGCGGACGTGGAGACCGCGAAGGCCGTCTGCCACACCTGCCCGGTCCGGGCGGCCTGCCTGACCGCGGCCCTCGATCGGGGCGAGCCGTGGGGGGTGTGGGGTGGCGAGCTGGTGGTGACCGGCACCGTCGTCCCGCGCAAACGCCCCCGCGGCCGGCCACGCAAGGTCCGTCCCGAGGAGGTCGCGGCCTGAACGGGCCATCGCCTCGGCGGGTCGCGGCCTGAACATGGCCGCGGCTGCCAGCGGCCGCGGCCAAGCCACCTGGGTGCGGGCGGAACACCGAGCAGTCGGTGTTCCGCCCGCCGGTGTTGGCTGTGGATTTCCTCGCCTGACGGGGGCACCCGGATAGGGTTTCCCCGTGCCCAGTCGCGATCGCGTCTACCCGCTGTCGACCGGAGCCCCATCCACCCCCGAGTCGACGTCCCTGGCCGAACCATCGTCCCTGGCCGAACCATCGCTCGCGGCGGTGGGCGCCGGGCTCGCCGCCGAACCAGAACCCGACCGCGCCGTCGGGCCACGATCCCCTGGCGTCCCGGCGCACCGCGCGGCATCCCGCGCCGACGGGTCCGGCGAGCTGGGTCGGGCGGTCGCCGCACTCACCGCGCCGGAACTCGCCGCGATCGTCGACCTGGTCGCCTGGGTCGACGCGCCGTGGCTGTATGTCGCGAACGCGGCCGGGTCGGCCCGCGTGCCCACCGCCACACCGGACGGGCCCTGGGAGGTGCGCTCCGGGCGTGACCCGTTGGTCTCGCAGGATCCGCTGCACGGCGTGCCCCTGGCGAACGCCCTGGCCGACCCGTCCCCGCCGAACGAACGCAACGCCTATCCGTTCGCCGGCCGGCGGCTGCTGTCCGCGTTCGGCGACGCCACCCGCTCACCCGACCTGATCGTCGTGCACACCCCGGGCCACTACTGGCCGGAGCGCGGCGGTCATCTCGGTGAACACGGCTCGCTGGACGCCGGCCAGTCCCGCGCCCCCCTGCTGCTCTCCGGTGCGGGTGTGCGTGCGCGCGGCCTGCGTGAGGGCGTGGCCCGGGTCATCGACATCGCCCCGACCCTCGCCGTTCTCGCCTCGGCGAGCCTGCCCGGGGCCGAGGGTACGGCGCTGACCGACATCGTCACCGCCGGTGTCGCACGCCACGTCGTCGGTCTGCTGTGGGACGGCGCCAACTGCAACGATCTGCTGCATCTGGCCGGCACCGGCGTACTGCCGAACGTCGCCCGGCTGCTCGCCGAAGGCACAGCGCTGACAGGCGGTGCCATCGCCGAGTTCCCCAGCGTGACACTGACCAACCACACCTCCGCGCTCACCGGTGTCGGCCCCGGCCGTCACGGCATCCTGCACAACGTCTACTTCGACCGCGCCGTCGGCCGTCAGGTGATCGTCAACGACGTGAAGACCTGGCACGCGGCCTGTGAGCAGCTCCGCGACGGCGTCGAGACGCTCTTCGAGGCCGTGCTCCGGGCACGTCCGGCGGCGGTGACCGCCTGCGTGAACGAGCCGGTCGACCGGGGCGCGCACTACTCGACGTTCGGCCTGGTCCGCGCGGCCGGTTCCGCCAGCGGCGCTGGTGACATGGGCGACTACCTGCCCCCCGTCGAGGGCGATCCGCACAGCGACGCCGAATGGGCGAACCGGGATCCCGACTACGCGTGGTCCAGCCGGGTCGACGCGCTCGGCCTCACCCAGGTCCTGCAGCTGTGGGCCGCGGATGCGGTCGCGCCCGACGTCATGTGGTGGAACACCACCGTGACCGACACCGGCCACCACGGTGGCGGCCCCTATTCGCCCGAGTCCCGGGCCGCGCTGCGGGACGCGGACGCACGGCTGGGTGTCTTCCTCGATCTGCTGGCCGAGCGGGGCCTGCTGGCTGACACCGCGTTCCTGCTGACCGCCGACCACGGTTCGGAAGCCGCCGATCCGGACTGCCGCGGTGACTGGGGCGATGCCCTGCGGGCCGCCGGCGTGCGCTTCCGCGACGAAGGCTACGGCTTCATCTACCTCGGTGATCTTCCCTCCGGCGAGTAGCTTCGCCACCCCAGCATCGCCTCGCGGCCTCGAGCTACCGCCCGTTGTCGGGGTCGGGCCTGGGCGCTGGCACCACCTCGCTGGTGGCTGTCGGCTGATCGACCGCTTCGGCCCGGTCGCCTGCGCCGGTTCGGTCGGCTGGTCCGGGCTGATCTACCGGGCCGGGCTGATCGCTTGCCCTGTGCTGGTCGGTGATCTTCGTCTGGGCGGGTGGTCGTGACCTGGTGGCGGCTTTCGGCTTCGGCGCGCCGGCGGCGGTCGGCCTGCCGCTGGACGTCGGGCCATCGGTAGCGGACGACTCGGGGACCGCCGGATCGGTAGCGGCCGGCGCGGGGGCGGCTCGCGGTTTCGGGGTGGGCTTCGACCGGGTGGCCGCCCTGGTCCGGGCTGCCCGTCCGGTGCCGGTCGCGCCGGCTTTTCCCGTGGCGGGGGGCGTGGGCGTCTCGGCCAGGGTCGCTCGGCGCCGGCCACGGCGGGAACGGGGGGTCCCGAGGACGACCGGACCGGCGAGCGCGTGGATGACGCCCGCCTCCTCCCGGACCCGCAGGACGGGCAGGGGACGGTCGGGCCGGTTGGCATGCGCGGCGGCGCGGGCGGCCGGCGTGCCGGGCTCGGCGAAACCGGGCTGCCAGCGTGCCATCTCGGCGCGGAAGTCGCCGGTGCTGCCCAACTGGCAGAGCACACCGATGGCGCCGAGCGTCACGCGGTGGATGAGCAGGTACGACGGGGGGAGGTTGAGCTGGCGGCCGAGTTGGGCCGCGGCCGAACGCCAGTCGCCGATCCGGGTGGCCTCACCCCGCAGCCAGCTGCGGGTGAAGGTGAACTCGTCCGCGGCGATCGGGGCCAGCATCGGGGCCAGATAGTCGAGCAGATCCGCGGCTTCGATCTCGGCCGCCGCCGGGATGAAACCCTCCGCGCGCAGCCCGTCGGCGACCGCCGCCGAGTCCCCGGCCAGTGTCTGGCGGGCGAGGCGGCCCACCGGCTCGGGCAGCCCGCCGGGCAGGCGGTTGACCGCGCCGAAGTCGAGGACGCCCAGGCGCCCGTCCGCCAGCAGCCGGAAGTTGCCCGGATGCGGGTCGGCATGCAGCAACCCGGCCCGGGCCGGACACGAGTAGAGGAACCGGACCAGCAGCATCCCGGCCTGGTCCCGCTGTTCGGAGGTGCCCTCGCTGATGATGGTGGACAGTGGCGTTCCGTCGATCCACTCGCTGACGATCACCCGGTCGGCGCCGGCGATGGGACGGGGGACCGCGATGTCGGGGTCGCCGGCGTAGGCCTCGGCGAAGGCGGCCTGCCAGGCGGCCTCCAGCCGGTAGTCGAGTTCCTCGGCGACGCGGGCCTTGAGCTCCTCGATGAGGGGTTTGACGTCCAGGCCGGGAACGATCGAGCTGAACAGGCGGGCGGCCCGACCAAGCTGGGTCAGGTCGGCGAGCAGCGCGGGGCCGGCTCCCGGGTACTGCACCTTGACGGCGACCGGCCGGCCGTCCGCCCACACCGCCCGGTGGACCTGACCGATGCTCGCCGCCGCGACCGGCGTGTCGTCGAACTCGGCGAACAGCGACCGCCACTCGGGGCCCAGTTCCTCCTCGAGCACCCGCCGCATCACCGCGGTGGGTAGTGGCGGGGCCGCCTCCTGCAGTTTGGTCAGTGCCGCCCGGTAGGGCGCGGCCACCTCGTCGGGCAGCGCGGCCTCGAAGACGGACATCGCCTGGCCGAGTTTCATCGCGCCGCCCTTGAGCTCACCGAGCACGCGGAAGATCTGCGCGGCGGTGCGTTGCTGCAGCTCAGAGGCGACGACCTCGGCGGGGCGACCGCCCAGGCGTCGACCGGCGCCGATCGTGGCGCGGCCGGCGATCCCCAAGGGGAGCGCGGCCAGTTTCGCGGTGCGGACCACTGCCCGCCGCGGGATGTCGGACACAGCTCCATCGTGCCCCCTCCCGCCGTGTTACGGGAGGGTCGCGTGACGAACTGCTGGGTGTTATCCAGCTTCGGCTGGCCCAGCCTGGTGTGTCGGCGGGTCGCCGCGGCCGCCGGGACCGGGCGGGACCGTGCCCGCCCGGGGCACCCCCGGCGGCGCGGCCCGGGCGGCGCGACGGGCTGTCCGACAGGGACAGTTGGGGTGCACCGGCCAGCTGCGGCGGGCGACCTGCCAGCCGGGCACGGCGAACTCCAGAGATCCGTTCGCCGTTGCCGGCAGGGGGGTCTCGCCGCGCAGCACTATGGCTTTCGTCTCAGCGACGCGGTGCGCGGCCGAAGGCCGCCGCTCGGCGTGGCCGGGCCGGGGGAGGGGAGCGGACGCGTCGAGATAGTCCAGGGCCTGCATCGCGGCGAGCGCCGCGACCAGACTCGCGAGGGTCACGTCACAGGGGTCGTCGCCGCTGGTCCGCGGCCGGACCAGCTGGAAGGCGAGCCGCGGCCAGTCGGGATCCCGGTCGTGGCGGTGCAGATGCTGGCAGTGCAGGCAGGCCGTCACCGTGGGCACGACGAGCGGCCCGACGATCCCGCTGGTCTCACGCACCCCGGCCAGCAGATGGGCGTGACCGCGGTGTTCCAGGTCGAGCGCGAGATCCGGGGCGAGCAGCGGCGGGCCGATCGGGGCGAGCACCACCAGATCCGCTTCGAAGGCCGCGGGCACCGGTGGCCCGGAGTCACCGACCGCCGGCACCTGATCGGGCCGACCGGGCCGAGTGGGAGCGCGCGCGGGCCGGGACGGTGCCGCCGACGGCTGCTGCCCGGGGGAACCATGGCCGATCCGGGTCAGCGCCGCACCCGCCGCGAGAGCCCGGGAGCGGCCCACATCGGCCAGGCGCAGCCCACCGGGCGCGACGTCGGCGGCGGAAACCACCCCGGGATCATCGATCACGATGCGGCCGATGCCGGCCGCACCCAGCAGGGCGGCGATCTGCGCACCGACCCGCCCGGCTCCCTGGACCAGCACCTGGGCGGCCTGCCGGGCCCGCAGCACCGCCAGCGGGCGAGCCGGATCGGCCCAGCGCAGGGACAACGCGGCCAGATCCGGAAGCAGCCGGGCTCGTTCGGCCCGGGCGGCGACGGCCGGCTCCACGGCGCTGCCCGGTACCCCCAGGGCCTCAGCGAGCCGTGCGGCCGCCTGTGGGTCGGGAGCCGCCAGCGACGACGTGAGGGTCGCGTCGGTCAGCATGCCGGCCTCGGCGAGCAGATCAAGCAGATCCTGACCGGCCGGGCCGCCGTCGGCACGCACCTGCTCCCAGGTGCGGCGGCCGTCGAGCGTGTCGAGCAGGGCCGTGTGCGCCGGCTGGAGACCGGTGACGACCACGGCCCGAGTCGGATCGATGCCGAGCTGCAAGGTCGAGCCGTTGTGCCAGAGCCGACGTAGGCCAGGCTTGAGGATCGGGCGCATGGATCCCCCGCGGGTCCACCGGCGGCCGCGGCCGCCGGACACAGTTCGGAATCCGGCCCGTGGGCCGGGAGGACCACCGTGTCACGCGGATCCGGTCCCGGGCGAGATCCCGCCGACCGCTGTGGACGAGCGATCCGAGCCTGTGGACAACCGCCGGCCCGTCCGGACGAACGGACGAGCGATCAGCCGGTGCCGTCCGGCCGATCGCCATCCGGACCCTGCGCACTCGGGCCTTCGTCCCCCGCGTCCGTGCCATCGGTGGTCGTGCCATCCGTGGTCGTGGCGTCCGGGCCGTCACCAGCCGGGCCGGTGCCGCTCGGTCCCCGACCAGCCGAACCCTTGCTGAGGCCGCTTTCAGCCGGTGGCGTGTCGCGCAGCTTCTCGATCTCGGCGATGGGGTCGTCGAGCACACCGGAACTCGTCGTGTGCACGAAACCGTCGGGTGAACCCAGATCGTCCGAGGTGGGCAGCAGGTCCGGATGCTCCCAGACCGCGTCGCGCCCGTCCCGGCCACGAGCCTGCGCCAACGCCGCCCACAGGGCCGCCGCCTCCCGCAGCTTGCGGGGCCGAAGCGACAGCCCGACCAGCGTCGCGAAGGTCTGCTCGCCCGGGCCTCCCTCGGCCCGGCGGCGGCGGACCATCTCCCGCAACGCGGCCGATCCCGGCAGATGCCCGGTCGCCGCGGCATCGGTGACATGGTCGACCCAGCCCTCGATCAGCGCGAGGATGAGCTCGAGGCGGGCGAGCGCCGCCTGCTGCTCGGGTGTGGTCGCGTCGTTGAACACGTCCTCCCCGAGGGCCTCGGACAGCCGCTCGGGGTTCATCAGCGCACTCGGATCGACCATCCGCATCACCCGGCCGACGGCCTCGGTGTCGACCGCGATACCGCGGGCGTACTCCTCGACCGCGCCCAGGACGTGCGCCCGCAGCCACGGCACATGCGCGAACAGCCGACTGGAGGCCGACTCCCGCAGCGCCAGGTAGATGCGCACCTCGTCCGCCGGGATCTCCAGGCCAGCGCCGAAGTCGGCGACACCGGCGGGTACGAGGGCGGCCATCCCGGCCGGCCCCAGCGGCAGTCCCACCTCTGTGGACGAGACGACCTCGGCGGCCAGCGTCCCGATCGCCTGGCCGACCTGCGCGCCGAACAGCATGCCGCCGACCTGGTTCATCATGCTCATGACCGGTCCACCGGCGCCCATCAGCGCACTGAGATCGACCCCCGGTGGCAGCGCGCCGCGCAGCTCCTCGGGCAGCTCGATGCCGCCCCCGCCCAGCTGGCTCAGCCCACTGGAGATGCCGGTCCGCATCGCCTCGACGACCTTGGTCGCGATCGGATCACACAGGGTGCGCCACACCGGCAGGGTCTTCTCGACCCATTCCACCCGCGACCAGCCGGCCGCGCTCGTGGCCCCGGAGGGCAGTGCGGTGACCGGGTCGAGCCAGACATCGGCGATCCGCAGCGCCTCCGAGACCTGATGCTGTTCGCCGACGGGGACGACGGAGGCACCGTCACCCAGTGAGCGGACCGCGATCTGGCGCGCCAGCTCCCAGTTGACCGGGCCGCCCTGCCAGGACAGCAGCCGTTCCAGCTCGGCGAAGAACGGCGCTCCACTGCCGAAGGGGGAGCGGGGCTCCTCGCCGCCACCACCACCGGTGGGGCCGAAGCCGAACGGAAGGTCGCCACTCATCGGACGTGGCCTGATCGGGAAGCGAGACGTCGCGTGTGCGGTTCGGGCATGAACCCACGGTAATGCGTTTTCTGCCGGCTGGGCGGAACGGCCGCCGCGAGGCACGGTTAGGGTCGAGATGTGGAGCCGACCAGCGTTGCGACAACGGACGGACCCGACGACACCGCCCCCGCGGCCGATCCCACCGGCGCGACCGACAGCGGATCCACCGCCGACGGCGCCCCCACCCTCATGACCTTCTCGCCCACCGGCGACGCGGCTGCTGGCGGTGCCGGGGGCGGGCCGGTGGGCAACCCCGCTCGGGTCACCCTGGCCGAGGTCCGTGACGCTACGTTGTCGATCGACGAGTGCGTCTCGGCCGTGCTGCTGCCCGAAGTTGGCGGGATCGCGCTGTTCGTGGGCGTGGTAAGGGATAACGATCACGGCCGCCCGGTGACCGACCTTGCTTACGAGGCGCATCCGCGAGCGGAGGTGGAGCTGGCGCGGGTCGCGGCGGACGTCGCGGCGCGGGCGGGGGCCCACGCGGTCGCGGTGACCCACCGAACCGGGCACCTCCAGGTGGGGGACGTCGCGGTCGTGGTGGCCGTGGGCGCGGCCCATCGCGGCGAGGCATTTGCCGCCTGTCGTCGTCTGATCGATGACATCAAGTCGCAGGTTCCCATTTGGAAACACCAGATTTTTGCCGATGGCACGGTGGAATGGGTAGGCGCCTGCTGAGCGGGGCATCTACGATAGAAATTAGTCACCTTCTTGTTCGTCTCGACGTCGAGGCTTCCCATGTGGTTCCTGCTGATCCCCCCTGTCGCCCTCGTCGTGGCGCTCGTGTGGGTTGCCATGCGTAGCCGACCCGACCGTTCCTCCGAAGCCATGATCACTATTGCGGGCTACCGGCGCAGCATGGCCGCGCTCGCCCGCCCGATTCCCCCCGCGTCCTCCACCTCCGACCGTCGTGGTGCGGTGGACGGCGACGCCTTCCCGTTCGCACCGGAGGGCGGTGCCCGCTCCTGCCGGCCCGATCCCGACGAACGCATCCCGCACTCGCGGGACGGCTACGGTCCCGGTCCAGATGACCGGTTCTGGTCGGATCGTGACTGGTCCGAGTTCGGCTGGTCCGATCGGGACTGGTCGGCTGGTGACTGGTCCGACCACGGCCTGGCGGATCCCGATCCGCGCGATCATCGCCTGGGTGATGTCGACCTGCCCGACCGAGATCCGCGCGGGCGAGGTGGGTACGACACCAGCCTGCCGGCCCGATTCAACGACGACCCGTTCGACGTCGACTCCCTCGATGTCGACTCCCTCGATATCGATCCCCTCGATGTCGACTCCCTCGACGTCGACGACACCTGTCTGCTGAGCCCGGTCACCGGGCCGATCGTCCTCGACGATCTGCAGAAGCGGTCGCGGCCTCGCCCGGAGGGCTCCGAGTAGGGCCCCTCGGCCCGCACGTCGGCGCCCGTCGCATCTCGTTGCGGCGGGCGCCGTCTCGTATGCCCAGCGGGTGCCGGCGGTGGACGGCTGGTCCCGCGGCGCGGGTGGGTACATAGACTGCGGGAATGGTCCGGCGCACCCAAACACTGGTGGTCACCTCGGTTTTGGCGCTGGTGTTGCTGGTGGTCGGCCTGTGGCTGCCGGTCCCCTTCGTCACACTCGCACCCGGGCCGGTGACCGACACCCTCGGCGCGGTGGACGGCACGCGGCTGATCACCATCGAGGGGCGCCGCACCTACCCGACGTCCGGTCGGCTGGAACTGACCACCGTCGAGGAGACGCCCCGGCTCAACCTGGTCAGTGCCCTGCATGACTGGCTCGACTCCGACCAGGCGGTGGTGCCCACCGAGCTGATCCGGCCCCGCGGCTCCTCCGAGCAGCAGGTCCAGCAGGAGAACACCCAGGCCATGCTGGACTCCCAGGACCAGGCGACCGCCGCGGCCCTCGCGCAGCTGAAGATCGAACCCACCGGCGCGGCGGTCACGGTCGGTTCCGTACCGGACGGCTCCCCGGCGGCCGACAAACTCGCCGCCGCCGACGTGCTCATCAAGGTCAACGGGGTCTCGGTGACCAGTCAGGAGCAGCTGCGCACCGAGATCGGCAAGGTCCGTCCCGGAGCATCGGTGACCATCAGTTATCGCCGTGCCGGCAAGGACGAGTCCACGACGATCGTCACCCGGCCGTCGCCCGACGATCCGAACCGCGCCATCATCGGCGTCACGACCAGCCTCAAGAACACCTATCCGTTGACGGTCAGCATCCGCCTGTCGGACGTGGGTGGTCCCAGCGCCGGTCTGATGTTCGCGATGGGCATCGTGGATCTGCTCACACCCGGCGAGCTCACCGGCGGCAAGATCATCGCGGGTACCGGGACCATCGACGAGAAGGGTGTGGTCGGCCCGATCGGCGGTATCCAGCAGAAGGTCCTCGGCGCCCGGGAGTCCGGTGCGACGATCTTCCTCGTGCCGGCGGCCAACTGTACGGACGCCAAGGCCGTCGAGCGGGGCAAGGCACCCCGCCTGGTCAGGGTGAACACCCTGGCCGACGCCCTGAGCTCGGTCGAGGCCCTGCGGACCAACCCGGCCGCGACCGTCCCGTCCTGCTGAGCGGACGGGACGGCCAGGCGTTCACTGGAAGGTCGCGAGCAGCCCGTCGATCAGGTTGTCGGCGAGGTCAGGATCGACCACGAGTTCGTCGTCGCCCCGTACCCGCAGGCAGGAGGCGTGCAGCCCGCTGCGGGTCACCCCGACGGCGAGCCGGACGTCCTGGCGTTCGGGATGGTTGGCGGCCCAGTACTCGATCTCCTCGTCGGAGTACGGCGCCTCCTGCTCGGCGCTGGGCGGCAGGACGACCAGTTCGGTGACCAGAACGCAGCCCAGCACCTCCGGGGGCCATCCGATGCCCGCCAGCACCTCGTCGAGACGGCCCACCGGCAGCGGCTCCTGTTCGACCGGAGTCAGCGACCCGGGCGGCGAGTCGCCGATGTGGGGGGCCAGGGCTGGTTCGCGGGCCAGCAGGTCACCGGTGTCCGCGAGGGCGTAGACCTGGCTGGGTTGGTCCCATCCCGAGTCGGCGACGTGTCGCTCGACCTCGAGTACGACGGAGGTCAACTCCGTGATGTTCGGGCTGCTCACCGACCCATCCTCTCCGATCTGCCCGCAGCCGCTGGCGTAGGTTGCGGTACAGGGTGCTTCACGCTCCGTCCGACGTGTCGGACAGAGGCCGTACCACCTGACGACGACGACGTACGAACAACGACCGCGGGCCGACCGCCCTGACCGCACGGAGGAACTGTGGCCTCGACCAGCCCCCGCCCGGTGCTGACCCGCGCCAAGGTGATTGTCCCGGTGGCGCTGGTCCTGGCCGTGCTGATCGCGTTCGTCACGGTCTTCACGCGGTTCTACACCGATCTGCTGTTCTACCGCTCGGTGAACTTCAGCAAGGTCTTCACCACCGTCATCTACACCCGGATTCTGTTGTTCGTGCTCTTCGGTGTGGTGATGGCCGTTGTGATCGGGACCAACATCGTACTGGCCTACAGGCTGCGCCCCCCGGTGCGGCCGCTGTCGACCGAACAGCAGAACCTCGAGCGGTACCGCTCGGCCGTCGAGCCGTACATGAAGCTGGCCCTGGTCGCGGTGGCGGCGCTGTTCGGCCTGGCCGCGGGACTGTCCGCGTCCGGGCACTGGCGCACCTGGCTGCTGTGGGTGAACGGCGTGAAGTTCGGCGAGACCGACCCGCAGTTCCACCGGGACATCAGCTACTACACCTTCACCTACCCGTTCCAGCGGTTCCTGCTGGGCTTCCTGCTGACCGCGGTCCTGCTCTCGCTGCTGGTGACGATCCTGACGCACTACCTGTTCGGGGGAATCCAGCTGCAGACGCCCCGGGAGCGGGTGACACCGGCCGCCAAGGCGCACATCTCGGTCCTGCTGGGGCTGGTGGCGTTGCTCAAGGCCTGGGCCTACTGGCTGGACCGGTTCGGCTCGGTGTTCTCCTCCCGCGGCGTGGCCACCGGAGCGTCGTACACCGACGTGCACGCGGTGCTGCCGGCCAAGCTCATCCTGCTGTTCATCTCGCTGGCCTGCGCGGTGCTGTTCATCTACAACATCTTCCAGCGCGGCTGGACGCTGCCGCTGGTCGGCGTCGGCATCCTGGCACTGTCCTCGGCGGTGATCGGCGGCATCTACCCGACCTTCGTCCAGCAGTTCCAGGTCCGGCCGAACGAGGCCACCCGGGAGACGCCCTACATCGAACGCAACATCACCGCGACCCGGGACGCCTACGGCATCGACAAGGTGCGCTCCGAACCGTACGCGGCCCGCACCGACGTCACCGCCGCCAAGGTCGCCGCCGACACCGGCACGATCCCGAACACCCGGCTGCTCGACCCGAGCAAGGTGTCCCGCACGTTCCAGCAGCTCCAGCAGATCCGCGGCTACTACACCTTCCCGAAGACCCTGGACGTCGACCGTTACACCGTCCGCGGCGACGACGGCAAGGATGTCACCGGTGACTACGTCGTCTCCGTCCGGGAACTGAACCAGGCCGGTCTCGGCACCGAACAGCGCAACTGGATCAACGACCATCTGACCTACACCCACGGCAAGGGTTTCGTCGCCGCGCCGTCGACCACCGTCGACAACGGCCGGCCCGCCTTCGAGCAGGGTGAGCGCAACCTGCCCCAGGAAGGCGACTTCGGCGTCACCCAGGACCGGATCTACTTCGGCGAGATGTCACCGAAGTACTCGGTCGTCGGCACCCGCCAGGTGGAGATCGACGGTCCCGGCCCCGGCAACACCCAGGCGACGACGACCTACAACGGTGACGGCGGAGTCTCCATCGGCTCCACCTTCCGCCAGGGGCTGTTCGCCCTGCGGTT
Source organism: Frankia sp. AgPm24 (assembly GCF_023243055.1). NCBI lineage: Bacteria > Bacillati > Actinomycetota > Actinomycetes > Frankiales > Frankiaceae > Frankia > Frankia sp. AgPm24. The sequence goes on from NZ_JALKFW010000205.1 coordinate 63,942, forward strand.
CGGTGAGAAGAACCTGCTGCTCTCCGGGGACATCACCAGGAACTCGCGCATCCTCTACGAGCGCAACCCGCGCGACCGGGTCAGCAAGGCCGCGCCCTGGCTCACCCTGGACGGCGACCCCTACCCGGCCGTCGTCAACGGCAAGATCACCTGGATCCTCGACGGTTACACCACCTCGGACGGCTACCCGTACTCGGCCCGACGCACCCTCGGCGACGTCACCGCGGACGCGGTCACCGCGCAGAGCGGCAACCGCGCGCAGCAGCCCCCGGACCAGGTCAACTACATCCGCAACTCGGTGAAGGCCACCGTCGACGCCTACGACGGCACCGTCACGCTGTACGCCTGGGACGAGAAGGACCCGGTGCTGCGCACCTGGATGAAGGCGTTCCCCGACACGGTGCAGCCGAAGAAGGCCATCTCCCCGTCGCTGATGGAGCACCTGCGCTACCCCGAGGACCTCTTCAAGGTGCAGCGCGACCTGATCGGCCAGTACCACGTCGCCGACACGCCCGGTCGCACCCCCGCCCAGGTCGCCCAGGACTTCTACTCCCAGGTGGACTTCTGGCAGGTCTCCGACTCACCGGACGGCAGCGACCAGCCGCAGCCCCCGTTCTACGTCTACAGCCAGCTCCCCGGACGGACGAAGCCGACCTACAACCTCACCTCCCCCCTGATCTCGGCGCGCTCCTCCAAACTCGCCGCCTACATGGCCGTCTCCAGCGATCCCGGTACCTACGGCCAGTTCACCCTGCTCAAGCTCCCCTCCGGGGACACCATCAGCGGCCCCGTGCAGGTGCAGAGCGCCATCGAGTCCAACGCCGACGTCGTCAACAAGCTCACCCTGTGGCGTGGCGCCGGCTCCCAGACCATCGAGGGCAACCTGCTGACCCTGCCCGTCGCCGGTGGTCTGCTCTACGTCGAGCCGTACTACGTCCAGGCCCGCGGCAGTACCGGCTACCCGACGTTGCAGGGGGTCGCCGCCGCGTACGGCGAACGCATCGGTTTCGGCACCTCCCTGGGCGAGGCCCTCGACAAGGTCTTCGGATCCGGGGCGGGCGCCGCCGCCGCCGGAGCCGGCTCCGGCGCCGACAGCGTCACCAACGGTGATCAGGACGGCGCCGGCGCCGATGGCGCGGGTTCGGGTGCCACCGGTGGTTCAGCCGCCGGCGGTGGCACCGCACTGCAGGACGCGATCAACGATGCCGACCGCGCCTACCAGTCGGGCCAGACCGCCCTGGGCAAGAACCCACCCGACTTCACCGCCTACGGCCAGTCCCAGTCCGACCTCGCGGCCGCTCTCGCCCGTCTGCGCACCCTCGCCCCGCCCGCGTCCACCCCGCCGGTCTCCCCGTCACCGTCCCCCACCGCACGCTCCCCCTCCGCCTCCGTCTCTGCCGCCCCACCCCGCCCCTCCAGCCAGCCCGCTGCCGCTCCCACACCCACCAGCGCCCTCACCGCCGAGAGCGGCTAACCCGATCCCCGTCGAGCTCCGACGGTCTCGCCCTCCACAGGACGAGACCGTCCAGGGCGGCGAGTGGTCACGGTCCTGGATGGGCGAGGGAAGATCGATACGAGAAAACTCGAGCTTGGTACGCCATCGATTTGACACCCCCCGGTGGCGAACATGTATGGTGAACTCACACCGACGCGGGGTGGAGCAGCTCGGTAGCTCGCTGGGCTCATAACCCAGAGGTCGCAGGTTCAAATCCTGCCCCCGCTACCACCGAAATAAGACCCGGATGAGAATCCGGGTCTTATTTTATTTTCTGGGTGGAGACGGCCGCGGGCCGCCAGCCGTCGGCTCTGTGGATGGGGTCGGTGCGGGAAGGTCGCGGTTCGTACGCGCACCACGTTCGGGCGCGTGGCCAGGGCATGCCGATGGCTGGCGGGAGCCCGCGGCTCGGGAGGTGGTCGGTCGTCCTGCGGGCCGCAGGACGACCGACCTGGCCGCCGGTGCGGCCGCTCGGCCGCAGGGCGGCCGGCAACGTGCCGGTCAGCGGGGGTGAGCCTGGGGGCGGGGAGCGCGCCAGGGTGAGGATGGTTGGACGGCTTCGGCGGCGCGGACGAGGGACTGGGCGAGGCTGCGAGCCTCGTCAGGGCCCAGGTAGGCGGCGGCAAGGGTGTCCAGCATGGGAGCGTCGACCCGGAGCAGGATCACGGCGGTGCTGCCGGCGGCGGCCGGCGGCTCGGGCCGCACGGTGATCTCGGCCTGGCCGATGCGGGTCGTCAGAATGCCGTCCTGCGGGTCATGGTGGACCAGCGCCATGGTTACCCCATTTTGTCCGAACCGGAGCCAGTGGGATTCCACTGTGCCTGTTTGACTCCTGTTGACGCTTTGTCGTTGCCTTGATGTGGTGTCCTTTGTGTGACTCCGCTGCCCGTTCAAGGGTGGCAGGCCGTCCGTTCCCGCCGGATGGCGGTCTCACCCGCCGTCGCGCTGGTGTTCCCGCCCGCGATCGGGGTTCTCGTCGCGGCCGGGCTGGTGGTCGCGGCCGGGGTGGTGGTCGCTGAGAGGGGAACGTGCGGGGTCGACCGGGGCGCGGCTGGCGGTGTGCGTGCCCCAGGTGTAGGTCTGCTTCACCAGGCGGAGGTAGACGAAGGTCTCGGTGGCGATGACCTGCGGCATGGCCCGGATGCTGCTGTTGATCGCGTCCAGCAGATGCTCGTCGTCCTCGGCGACGAGCTCGACCAGCAGGTCGAACGAGCCGGCGGTGAGGACCACGTAGTCGACCTCGGGCAGCTCGGCGATCTGCTCGGCGGCGACCCGGGCGTCGCCACTGACCCGGACCCCGACCATCGCCTCGCGGTGGAAGCCGACCTGCAGCGGATCGGTGACCGCCACGATCTGCATCACCCCGGCCTCCAGCAGCCGCTGGACGCGCTGGCGTACGGCGGCCTCGGACAGGCCGACGACACCGGCCATGGCCGCGTAGGAGCGCCGCCCGTCGGCCTGTAGCTGCTCGATGATGGCCCGATTGACGTCGTCCAGCAGCCCGTCCGAGCCGGACCGCTGGCCAGGGGCCCGTCGCGCCCGCACCGGCATCCTCCTTGGCTCCCGCATCTGCCGTCATCGTATGGCTACCGACGAGTCCATGGGGATGCGATTCCAAAATCCGACTTTCCCGACGGATTCCATCGTTGATTCGGGATGCGGGCTACGCTTTCAGTGGTCAAGCTAACTGTCGGAGCGGTGGGTCGGCTTCGTGAGGGGGCGTGGACGATGGCAGAGACGATCGTGCCCGGGCGGTGGTCGGGGCGCACGGCGGGGGAAGCGGATCGCGACGGGCAGCCGCGGCGAAAGCAGGGGCGGCGGGAGGTGGGGGCGCTGCGAGCTCGGGCCGAGGAACTCACCGAGCGTGAGGAGGCCCGGTTGCGAGCCGGCACACCCGGCTCGCGGCGGATGCACGAGCGGGCGGTGCGGTCGATGACGTCCGGGGTGCCGTCGTCCTACCAGGTCCGTGATCCGTGGCCGATCTACCTCACCCATGGGGTCGGTTCGCGGGTGTGGGACGTGGACGGTACGGAGTACGCCGACTTCCACAACGGCTACGGATCGATGGTCCAGGGGCACGCCCATCCGGCGATCGTGCGGGCAGTCCGTGATCGGATCGGTCTGGGCAGCCACTTCGCGATGCCGACGGAGGACTCCATCGTGGTCAGCGAGGAGCTGGCTCGCCGGTTCGGGCTGCCGCAGTGGCGTTATGTGAACTCGGGCTCCGAAGCGACGATGGATGCCATCCGGATCGCCCGTGGCGTCACCGGCCGCGACACCATCATCAAGATCTTTGGTTCCTACCACGGTCATCACGACTACGTGATGGTGTCCATCGGAACGCCGTACGCCGACATCGGCCCGGCCGAGCACATGAACTCCCTCGGCTACGGGGCGGGCATCCCGCAGGCGGTCATCGACCTCACGGTCCCGGTGCCGTTCAACGACGCGTCCTCGATGGAACGCCGCATCGAGGAACTGGAGTCCGAGGGGCGACTACCAGCCTGTGTGATCATGGAAGCGGCGATGATGAACCTCGGGGTGGTGCTGCCCGAGCCGGGCTATCTGCAGGCGGTCCGGGAGATCACGGCCAGGCACGGCATCGTGCTGATCTTCGACGAGGTCAAGACGGGACTGTGCGTCGCCCCGGGCGGTGCGACGCAGCGTTTCGGGGTCCGCCCGGACATGGTGACGCTGGCCAAGGCGCTCGGCGGCGGGCTGCCGTCCGGGGCCATCGGCGCCACCGCGGAGATCATGGAAGTGGTCGCGTCCGACCGGGTGAAGCAGGTGGGCACGTTCAACGGCAACCCGCTGAGCATGGCCGCCGCACGGGCGAGCCTGCTGGAGGTGCTGACCCCCGCCGCCTACGATCATCTTGATCGTCTCAACGACCGTCTGATCGGTGGCTGCGACACCATTCTCACCCGGTACGGCATTCCTGGCTACACGGTCGGCATCAGTTCCAAGGGCTGCGTGAACATCACGGACGCGCCGATCCGCGACTACACGTCCTTCATGGCGCACCAGGTGGCGGAGCTACCTGATCTCGCCTGGCTCTACCACGCCAACCGCGGTGTGCTGATGGCGCCGGGGCGCGAGGAGGAGTGGACCCTGTCGGTGCAGCACACCGACGCCGATGTCGACCGCTACCTGGACGGACTCGACCAGCTCGCCCAGGACCTCGTCGCCGCCGGCTGAACGCCACCAGAGGCGCCCGTCCGCGTACGCGGGCGCCTGACCAATCGACGGTGCTGACCAATCCACGGTGCTGACCAACCGACGGTGCTGACCGAGCGAGGGAGAAGACATGGACGCGATCCTGGCCAACCTGATCAACGGGGTCGGGGGGGGGGGGGGGGGGGGGCGCCGCCCCCCCCCCCCCCGCCGCGCCCGCGGCGG
>NZ_JALKFW010000205.1:68845-111308 GCF_023243055.1 Frankia sp. AgPm24
GCCCTCGGCCGAGGGCACGACGACCCCGATCGTGGACCCGGCGACGGGGCGGACGGTGGCCCACGCGCCCCGCTCGGGACCGCTCGACGTGACCGCGGCCGTCGAGGCGGCCACAGCGGCGTTCCCGTCGTGGCGCGACACTCCCGCGGCGCAGCGCGCCCGGGCCCTGCTGCGGCTCGCGGACGCGGTGGAGGAGCGGGCGGACGAGATCGCCGCGGTGGAGAGCGCCAACACCGGTAAGCCACTGGCGCTCACCCGCAGCGAGGAGGTCGGGCCGAGCGCCGACCAGATCCGCTTCTTCGCCGGGGCCGCCCGCACGTTGGAGGGCCGCGCGGGCGGCGAGTACCTGGCCGGGCACACAAGCTTCGTGCGCCGCGAGCCGGTGGGGGTGTGCGCGCAGGTCACGCCCTGGAACTATCCGCTGATGATGGCCGTGTGGAAGATCGCCCCGGCGATCGCCGCGGGCAACACGGTCGTGCTCAAACCGGCCGAGACGACGCCGGCGTCCAGTCTGCTGCTGGCCCGGATCGCCGCGGAGTTCCTCCCGCCCGGCGTGCTCAACGTCGTGTGCGGTGACCGCGACACCGGACGGGCCCTGGTCGCCCATCCCGGGCCGGCGATGGTGTCGATCACGGGCAGTGTGCAGGCGGGGATGGCGGTGGCGCGGGCGGCGGCCGACACGCTCAAGCGGGTGCACCTGGAACTCGGCGGCAAGGCGCCGGTCATCGTCTTCGACGACGTCGATCCGAGCGAGGTGGCCACCGAGATAGCCGCGGCGGCCTACTTCAACGCCGGTCAGGACTGCACGGCCGCGACCCGGGTGCTCGCCGCCGACGGTGTGTACGACGCGCTCGCCGCGGCCCTGGTCAAGGCCGCCCAGAGCACCACCACGGGCGCACCGGACGAGCCGGGCGTCGACTACGGGCCACTCAACAGCGCCGACCAGCTCGCCCGGGTCAGCGGCATCGTCGAGCGGGCGCCCGCACATGCCGAGGTTCTCACCGGCGGGGCGTCCCTGCGTCGACCCGGTTTCTTCTACCCGCCCACCGTCGTCGCGGGGCTACGCCAGGACGACGAGCTCAGTCAGCGGGAGGTGTTCGGGCCCGTCATCACCATGCAGCGTTTCGACACCGAGGACGCGGCGGTGGCCTGGGCCAACGGGGTCGACTATGGCCTTGCCTCGAGTGTGTGGACCCGCGATCACGGCCGGGCGATGCGGGTCGCGCGGCGGCTGGATTTCGGTTGTGTGTGGATCAACACCCACCTGCCGCTGGTCGCGGAGATGCCACATGGCGGCTTCGGACGTAGTGGCTACGGCAAGGATCTGTCGGTCTATGGACTTGAGGACTACACCAGGATCAAGCATGTGATGAGCAACATCGAGTTCTGATCCGGATGGCCTGGGAGTCCGGCCGCCCGGCGGTACTGGCCGACTAGCCTTCGTCCGGCAGAGACACCGCGGAAGTGGCTGCTGGTTCGGTACAGTTCCTGGTTCCCTTCGGCCAAGGGGTGCTGTTCGGGCGTGGCGGCCTGTTCGGGCGGCCTGGACTTCGTGTGATGTGCGCTCTTCGGAGCTGGTCTGCATTAACAGGTCGCCAGCTACTATCATGGAGTTCAGGTGGGCAGGCCGCTGTCAATATGGCCTATCCTTGGTGACGTAACACCAAAGTCGTCAAATCGCGGAGGTCGACTCTTGGCACGCCGTGCACGACTCAGCTGGCCGCAGGAACGGCGCCAGGCGAGTGAAGTGGTCGTTCGCCGGGTTGACCCCGGGCGGGGCTGGACCTTGGAACAGGCTCGTGACCTGGTGAGGCAGGGTTACTCGGTCGAGCGAGTAGCGGAACGCACCGGGTTTCCGGAGCAGATGCTGCAGGTCGCCGAGGTTGGCGAGGCCACGGAGGAGGACTGAGCGGAGTCATCCGCCATCGCGGTGTCAGGAAAGTGTCCGTAGCGAGTCCGGGGCTCATCCGCAGCGGGTTGTGCGTTAATCGCGCTCGGCGGCCAATCGGCTGGTTCGTCCCGCCGGGCGGCTAACCTCGTTGCGCTCGCCGATCGCCGGCGGCTATACCTCGCCGAAGTCAACACAACGCACAGGTTTATCGTCGGTCATGTAGTCGGTCACGCTGCGCATCATGCTTTGCGTGGCCTTGCCGTCCTCGATGGCCGCTCTGATGTCGACAGCGCCGTTGGCCAGCTGGCTCATTGTGCCGGTGCGGCGGTTCCGCGCGTCACAGCGCCCGGATGGCTGTCACAGCGTCCAGGTGGCCGTCCCGGCGCTCAGGTGGGCGAGGGCGGTCGAGCATCGTCGGCCGGGGGAGTACCGGGTCGTCGGCCGGTCACCCGCACCAGCCGGTCCAGATGGTCGCTGTAGACGGCGTCGAGCCGGTATCCGGCCAGCCGGCGCAGGGTGGCCGTGCGCTGGGCGTCCCAGCCGAAGGCGGCTAGGCCCCGCTCGTGGAGCACCGCGACGATGCCGGCGGTGCGGGGGGTCCATTCCCGTGTGCGCAGGTTGAGTGCGGCGATGCCGGCGGCGCGGAGCCGCTCGGCGTAGGCCTCGGGGCCCCCACCGGCCCGGACGGCCTCGAGCGAGGCGGAGTTGACCAGCCGGACGTCCGGGTCGTGGGCCCGGTAGTCGGCGAGCTGCGTGAGATGGCCGCACAGCCACAGGTGGCCCACCGCCGCGCTGCCGCCGGCCGCGCGGGCGACGGCGATGACGGAATCGGCTTTGGGCGCGAAACCCGTGTCCGGGCCCTTCAGGTCCAGACTGAGCTCGAAGGACAACCCGAACGACGCGCCGAGTTCGTGGTAGAACGCGGCCAGCGTCGGCAACCATCCCGGCAGCTGCCGGGCCGCCAGGGTGGCGATCGGCCGCCGCCGCCCCGGCGGCCCGAGCGCCCCGTCGTGGTGCAGGACGGGCACGCCGTCGGCGGTCAGCCAGACATCGGACTCCAGGCCACCCGCCCCGCCGGCCAGCGCCCGGCGAAACGCCGGCATGGCGTTCTCCCGCTGATGCGGGGCGGGCGACCCACGATGTGCGAAGCCGATCATCAGCAGGCCCAGCCGGTCGAGCCGCCATGGTCGTGGCGGTCGCGGTCGCGGTCGCGGTCGCGGGTGTGGGTGGTGCTGGGGCTGGTGGTGGGTGGTCCCGGCGGGTGACGCCAGGTGGTCAGCGGTTGAACGAGCGCAGCGCCGACTCGTGCAGCAGGCCGTTGGTCGTCAGGACCGTGCCGTGCCCCGGGCCGCGTGTTCCGGTCAGGTCGGTGAACCGACCACCGGCCTCCTCGACGATCACCTGTAGGGCGGCCATGTCCCACAGCGACACCTCCGGCTCGCAGGCAAGGTCGACCGCACCCTCGGCCACCATCATGTGCGACCAGAAGTCGCCGTAGGCGCGGGTGCGCCAGACCTGGTCGGCCAGGTCGAGGAACTCCTCGAGGCGACGGGCGGTCCGCCAGCCCTCGATCGAGGCGAACGACAGGAAGGCGTCGCTGAGCCGGGTCACCGAGGACACCCGCAACGCGCGGGTGTCGCCGGTGGCGTCGCGGGTGAACGCTCCGGTGCCCCGGGCCCCCCACCAGCGCCGGCTCATCGCCGGTGCGCTGGCCACACCAACGACCATCTCGCCGTCCACCTCGAGACCGAGCAGCGTGCCCCAGACCGGAACGCCCCGCACGAAGTTCTTGGTGCCGTCGACCGGGTCGAGGATCCAGCGCCGTCGGGAGTCGCCGCCGACCAGGCCCTCCTCCTCACCGAGGACGGCGTCACCGGGCCGGGCGACGGCGAGCCGCTCGCGGATCATGGCCTCGACGGCGGTGTCCGCGTCGGAGACGGGGGTGTTGTCCGGCTTTGACTCGACGTGCAGGTCGACGGCCTGGAAGCGGGACAGGGTGAGCCGGTCGGCGGCGTCCGCGAGGCTCAGCGCAAGCGCGAGATCGTCGGCGACGGTGACGGTGACGGCGTCGGGAACCTCGGGGGACTCGGAACCCACGGAGGTGGGGTTAGGCGGGGTCACCCTGCGAGACTACGAGCCGAGCCCGGTCACGCGTCGCTGCGAAGGGCGCCCGGAACCCGTGTGACCCACGAGTGTGACGAATCTCCGATCGGCGCGGTCAGAGCGGTGTCGCGCGTGCCGCGAGCAGTCTGCGCAGGCTCGCCAGCCGCGCGGCGTCGGCACCGCCCCCGGTGACGGCGGAGTCCAGCGCGCAGTCCGCCGACGGCGCGAGATGTTCACATCCCGGCTGGCAGTACGCGGCCGCGGCGGCCAGATCGGAGAAGGCCGACAGCACCCGGGCCGGCGACACCGCGCCCAGCCCGAACGACCGTATCCCCGGTGTGTCGATCACCATGCCGCCGGCCGGCAACCGCAGTGCCACGGCCGCCGAGGAGGTGTGCCGGCCGCGTCCGGTGACCGCGTTGACCTCGCCGATCGCCCGGTCGGCGGCCGGCACCAGCCGGTTGACCAGGCTGGACTTGCCCACCCCGCTGTGCCCGAACAGCACGCTGACCCGTTGCGTCAGCAGACTGTGCAGGTCCGTGAGGTCCTGGTCGGGCCGGGTGGCCACGACCGGAAAGCCAAGCGGCCGGTACAGCTCGGTGATCGTTTCGGGGTCGGCGAGGTCCGCCTTGGTCAGGCACAGCACCGGCGCCAGACCGCCGTCATAGGCGGCGACCAGACATCGGTCGATCAGGCCCGGCCGGGGCACCGGATCGGTGACGGCACAGACGATCACCAGGATGTCGGCGTTCGCCACGATCGGCCGTTCGGCCGGGTCGGTGTCGTCCGGGGTGCGCCGCAGCACGCTGGTGCGCTCCTCCCGACGAACCAGGCGGGCGAGCACCCCGTCGGTGCCGGACAGGTCCCCGACCAGGGCCACCTGGTCGCCGACGACGACGGACGTGCGGCGCATCGACCCACCGCGCACCGCCGCGACCAGCCGGTCGGGCCACGGCCGCGGCCGGCAGGAGTACCGGCCGCGGTCGACACCGACCACGACCGCCGGCACGGCCTCGGCATGGTCGGGCCGCTGCCGGGTGCGGGGACGTGACCCCCGACCGGGACGGATGCGGACGTCGTCCTCGTCGAGCTCTCGGGGCATCGCCGCGACCCGCTAGACCGAGCCGACCCGCGTCACGGCACGACCTCGGGTCACCGGCCGGCCTGGTCGGTCTGGTCGGTCTGGTCGGCCAGCATCGCCGACCACATCCGGGGGAAGTCGGGAACGGTCTTGCCGGTGGTGGCGATGTCATCGACCTCGACCCCGGGCACCACCAGCCCGACGACCGCGTAGGCCATCGCGAGCCGGTGGTCGGAGCGCGGGTCGAGCCGTCCACCGTGCAGGGGCGCCGGGTCGATCGCCAGCCCGTCGTCGGTCACGGTGATCCGGGCGCCGAGACGGCCCAGTTCCTCGGCGAGCGCGGCGAGCCGGTCGGTCTCGTGCAGCCGCAGGTGACCGATGCCGCGTAGCCGGGACGGTGAGCTCGCCAGCGCGGCGAGCGCGGTCAGCACCGGCGCGGCCTCGCCGAAGTCGCTCAGGTCGACATCGATGCCGTGGATGGTGCCACCACCGGTGACCGCCAGGCCCCGTTCGGTGCGCTCGGTGGAGGCACCCATGGCCGCGAACAACGCGGGCAGCATCCGTCCGGGCTGTTCGGTGACATCCGGCCAGCTGGGCACCACGACCCGCCCGCCGGTGGCGACCGCGGCGGCGAGGAACGCGGTCGCGCTGTTGAGATCAGGCTCGATCACCTTCTCACCGGCCAGGAGCTCACCCGGCGCCACCCGAAAGCGCCGGGTGCCGCCGGCCGCGGGCGGGTCGACATCCACCGTGGCGCCGGCCGCGCGCAGGTCCGCCACCGTCATGTCCAGGTACGGGCCGGACGGCAGCCGGGAGCCGTGGTGCACGACCGTGACCCCGGCGTCGTAACGCGGACCGGCGAGCAGCAGACCGGAGATGAGCTGGCTCGAGTTGGACGCGTCGACCTCCACCTCGCCGCCGGGCAACCCGCCGTGACCGTGGACGGTGAAGGGCATCCGGTCGGAGTCGATGTCGGCGCCCAGCCGCCGCAGTGCCCCAAGCAGGGGAGTCAGCGGGCGGTCGCGCATCCGGGTGTCCCCGTCGAACACGATGTCGCCTTCGCGCAGGGTGGCCAGCGCCGGGGTGAAGCGGGCGACCGTGCCGGCGTTGCCGCAGTCGGCCCGCGCGCCCGCGGCCAGCCGCGTCGACCGGGCCGGGCGGACCGTCCAGTCCACCCCGTCGGTGTCGACCTCGGCGCCGAGCGCCCGCAGCACACCAGCCATGAGCAGGGTGTCGCGTGAACGCAGCGCCCCCCGCAGCCGGGATTCGCCGCTGGCCAGCGCCGCCAGCACCAGCGCCCGGTTGGTGCCGGACTTGGCGCCCGGCACCGGTACGACGGCCACCACCGGCCGCGCCGCCGTCGGTGCTGGCCACGGATCGGACTGGGTATCGGCGTGCTCGGTACCGGTCAGGATGCTCACCCTGCCAGCATGCCGGATGAACGGCCCGATCCGGGCCACCGCCTCTCCCCCCGCCCCGCCGGCCCACAGCCCGTTCACCGGCCGGCCACCTTGACCTCAGGCCGCCCCGGTGCGGCCGCGGACCCCCCGGGCCCGTCCGCCGGACGTCACCGGGGGCGGCGGGCGGAGGCGATCAGATGGATGCCGATGGACTCGCCCTCACGTTCGGCGGAGAGCTCCACCTCGGTCCGGACCAGGGTGGGGAAGCAGGAGACGTCCTCGGCGAGCGCCCGGGTGACGGCCTCGGCGGACAGCACTGTCCGGGGCCGGATCCAGTCGACCTCGAAGCCGGCGCTGGACAGCAGCGCGCGCAGCTCCTCGGGCCAGAAACACCGGGTTATCGTGCCGTCGTCGGCGGGTACCAGCACGACATCCGCACGGGGTACGTCGGACAGTTCCGCCCACCGGTGCTGCTCGGCCAGCCGGGCCAGCCCCAGCAGCAGCGAGTCGACGCACAGCAGCAGCTGGCCGCCCGGGCGCAGCATCCGGTGGATCTGCTCGAGAGTGGTCTCGGTGGCCAGGCAGAACGACAGTGCCCGCGCCTCGGCGAGCACCGCGTCGAACGAGTCGGCGTGAAACCAGTCCAGCGACCGGGCGTCGCCCACGACCGGACGCAGCGCCCCACCACCCCCCGCGCCGGGTGTGGCACCGCCGCGCTCACGCAGATCGGTGGGGACAGCGTCGGTCACCACCCGGACCACCTGATGGCCGGCCCCGACCATCTGCCGGGCGAACCTGGCCCGCGGCCCGGAGACGTCGAGCACCCGCCCCGGCCGCGTGGGCAACCACTCCCGCAGCTGGGCGGCCGCGACCTCCTCGTAGAACGCCCAGTACGGGTCGTCACTGTCCGTCGGAGCCTCGCAGACCAGGGATTGCGCTCGTCCTCGAGACGATCCCGCGTCCGCGGCGGGGCCAGGCAGCATGGAGCTTTTCCTACCCTTCAAGGGGCATTGATGAGAGGCAAGTCACAAAGTCACGGTGGAAGTCTGACAGATTCCGAGCCGGACCACGCGGGGTCTTTCCCCGTTGCGTCCCGGCAATGCGTCCCGGCCGCTGTGACGACCGAATCCGGACCGGCGGCGGGGCCCGGACGGGAGGGTGCGACAGAGGTCCACACAGCAGTCGACGGTGGGCGGCTGCGTCTGGTTCCCGGCGACGGCCCGACAGTCGTGTTTCTGCATGGTGCCGGTAGCGGTGTGGACACACCCCTGTTCAACGCGCTGGCCACGGCCCTGGCCGCGGGGGGCGCGCGGATCGGACGGCTGGAGATGCCCTACCGGGTGGCCGGCCGGCGGGCACCCGACCGGGCGGCCCGACTGGACGCCGTCGCGCTGGCCGCGGTGAGCACGCATGTCGCCGACACGGGGCGGCCGTTCGCACTGGCGGGGGTGTCGATGGGATCGCGGGTGGCGATGCGGGTCGCAGGACCGCTGGGAGCCCGGGGCGTGCTCGCGCTCGGCTTCCCGCTGTGCCCGCCGGGTCGGACGGCGGCCGGCGAGCCGAAACCGTCCCGTCAGCACGAACTCGACGAGGTCGGGCTGCCGGTGCTGGTGGTCCAGGGCGAACGCGATCCCTTCGGTCGGCCCGAGCCGGACGCGTCCCGGGAACGCCGCCTGCACCTCGTCCGGGGCGGCGACCACTCGTTTCGGACCCGTGTCCGCGACGGGCGGGAGCCCGAGGAGGCCGTCGCCGAAGCCGCCCATGTGGGCGCCGCCTACCTGCTCGACCTGCTCGACCCGCTCGGCCCGCTCGGCCCGCCGGACGTCCCGCACCCCGCCCGGATATGACCCGGCACGGGCCCGGGTCGGACGTCGGGGCGGGAATCATCCAGAGCCGGGTCCGGTTGACCAGGAGGCCAGACGAGGTAGCGGAGGTCACATGACTCCAGCGAGCGCCCTGCAACAGCAGGCATCGCACGGGCGGCCGTCCGAGCAGCCGGCCCGTGAGCAGGCGTCACCTGGGCGGATATCACGGCCCACATCACCGCGCGATGGTGCGGTGCCCGGGGTATCGTCCTCGGCGGGAAGGCGATCCGTTTCCGGGCGGCCCGCCGCGCCACAGGCCGGGTCCGCGGTCGCCGGGCCCGCTGTCGGCGCAGACGACGGTGAGGGGATGATCCTGGTCGACGAGACCACCGAGGAGCGGGGTGCGCGCTTCGAGCGCGACGCTCTCCCGTACCTCGACCAGATGTATGCCGCCGCGTTGCGGATGACCCGCAACCCGGCCGACGCGGAGGATCTCGTTCAGGAGACCTTCGTGAAGGCGTTCGCGGCCTTTCACCAGTTCCAGGCCGGAACGAACCTCAAGGCCTGGCTCTACCGGATCCTGACGAACACCTTCATCAACACCTACCGCCGTCGGCAGCGTCAGCCGCTGCAGAGCCCGACCGAGCAGGTCGAGGACTGGCAGCTCGCCGAGGCGGAGTCGCACACCTCCGTCGGCCTCAAGAGCGCCGAGACCGAAGCACTCGAGCATCTGCCCGACAGCGACATCAAGGATGCGCTGCAGGCCCTCCCGGAGGACTTCCGGATGGCGGTCTACCTGGCCGATGTCGAGGGTTTCTCCTACAAGGAGATCGCGGAGATCATGGGCACGCCGATCGGGACGGTCATGTCCCGGCTGCATCGCGGTCGCCGGGGTCTGCGCAAGTCGCTCGAGCAGTACGCGGCCGACCGTGGGCTGGTTCCCGCGGGCTCCACCGACGTCGAAGGTGGTGCGTCGTGAGCTGCGGCGGTGAACACGAGATCGACTGCCGAAAGGTGCTCGACGCCGTGTTCCTCTACCTTGACGGGGAGTGCGACGGCGGCCAGCACAACCTGATCCGCTCCCACCTCGACGAGTGCTCCCCGTGCCTGCGCGAGTTCGGCCTCGAACGTGAGGTCAAGATGCTCGTCGCCCGCAAGTGCGGCGGGGAACGGGCGCCGGAGACCCTGCGAACGAGCGTGCTCGCCCGACTGCGGGCGGCCCGTGTCGACGTCGACGCCGGGGAGTTCCGCGCCGAGTAGCCGTGCGGGCCGGGTGGCCGTGCGACGGTACCCGGCCATCCGGCGGCGCTCACGCCGCCCAGCGGCGGGCCGCGCCAACAAGCACGACCCGCCGATCTGATCAGGTGTTGGGGCGCTTGCCGTGGTTGGCCTTGTGCTTGGCCCGTGCGCGCCGCTTGCGCTTCTTCTTCGCCATGACATCCTCCTTCCCTTCACTGGATACAGCAGTCATCGTGCCAGCCCGCGCGGCCGTCGGGTCAGCCGCGTGCCGTGGCCCCCGGCTGGCGCGGCGTGGGCCCATCGCCCCACGGGTCATCCAGGCCGGACGGGTCAGTCTCGCTCACCCCGGCGTCGGAGGGCCGCAGACGGTGCCCGCCGGCCTCGCTCCCGCCGCCCTTCGCCCCACGACCGCCGGACGTCCGTTCCTCGGACGCGCGGAAGACGGAGATGTCGTACGGGTCGTACCCGTCGCCGCCCATGCCGTCCCCGCCCAGCCCAGCGCCACCCGAAGCCGTCCCCCGCGGACCCGTGCCGCCCGAGCCCGTCCCCCGCGGACCCGTGCCGCCCGAGCCCGCCCGCCGCGGACCGGTGCCGCCTGGACCCGTCACGCGGGTATCGGCGTCGCGAGCATCGGGACCATCCGGGCCAGTGGGGTCGAGGCTGGTGCGATCGAGGTCAGTGGGGTCGAGGTCAGGTGGGTCGAGGTCGGTGCGGTCTGGGGCGATGAGGTCCGCGTCCGCGCCTTCCGATGCCGCGTGGTCCGCGTGGGCATCGTCATCGAGCCAGCCATCGAGCGGACCGCCACCACGATCATCGAACGCGGGATCGTCGGCGGGTTCCGCGGGGCCCGGCGGAACGCCCCGATGCGCACGACCGCCCAGGTCCTGAGGTTCGCCCTGACCACCCTGACCACCGAGGTCGCCGAGGTCTCCCGGATCGTCCTGGCCGTCGAGCTCCTCGCGCGCGTCGAGCTCGTCAGGCTCGTCTGAGCCGTCGGTGCTGGTGCGACGCTGGTTAGTGATCCTGACGTACTCCCAGGAGTCGTCCGTGGTCGGGTCCATGTCGGCCAGCTGCGGGTCGGCCAGCTGCGGGTCGGCCAGGTCGTCGTAGGCCGGGACGCCGCTCGCGCTGCGCCGGGTACCAGGCCGAGGCGGTCCGCCGTAGGCGGCGGGCAGGGCACCGGCGAGGGCGGCGTTGCGCCGCGCCTGCAGCGTCCGCCACGCACGGACCGGGGTCACCGCGCCGAACACGCCGAGCGCGGCCGCGATCAGCACGTCCCCGATGCTCAGGACCGCGGGCACCCCCGGCAACGCGAAGGGGATGATGTCGCTGAGCAGCCGTAGGCTGGTGTCGCCGTCAGCGGGAGTGTGGAAGGCCGAGCGCAGGATGTCGTTCGCCGGCACCCCGGCATGCTGGGCCTGCCACAGCGAAACCGGCATCTGCCCACCATTGGCCGTGATCACGGCGGCGTTGGCGATGATGCCGGCGACCAGCAGGCCAAGGCCTGGCAGGCGGTTGTTCATCCCGGCGAACAGCGCCGCGAGCACAGCGGCCACGATCCAGGCCACGCTGTGCAACGCCGGTACGAGCCCGCCGACCGCGACTGCCAGGATCAACGCGGCGAACAACAACGGCTGTTGGACATGGACGCGGGCGAGGGCGCTGAGCGTTCCACCGCGGGCGAGTCCCACGCCCAACCCGATCACCAGAGTCAGCACGACAAGTACGAGCACATGCGTAGTCTGCGGGTTTGCGGTATTCGTTCCCAACACCGGGCGGGCGAGTCGCGCGCGTCGTTGCTGTTCGCGCCCCGATCCACCGCTGGACGGACGTCCCTGGTCGGCGATTGGCATTGGTCCGGATGGCTGCGGGCACTACGCTTCTCGCGGGCTCACCGTTGGTGGGCTCCATGACCCGCGGGGTCGCGGCCGCCCGGCCCGTGGCCTACCGCCGTTGAAGGGGGCGTCGATGACCGAAGAGGTCCGCGCGGAGATGGTTGCCAACGTGTGGAAGGTCGTCGTCGGCGAGGGAGACGCGGTGGCGGCCGGAGACGCCCTGGTCATCCTCGACTCCATGAAGATGGAGATCCCCGTGATCAGCGAGGACGGCGGCACCGTGGCCCGCATCGCAGTCTCCGAGGGCGACGTCGTCCAGGACGGCGACCTGATCGCCGTCGTCGAGCCCGTCGCCGCCGGCTGATCTTCGCCGGCGTCCGCTGATCTTCGCCTACGTCCGTCTGCGCGTGTCGGCGCTCGTCTGCGCGTGTCGGCGCGTGTGGACGTCCGTCGGCCCCCGAGCATCGTTGGCGCCTGCTGGTCCGACTGTCGTCGTCGTGGGGCCCTTACAGGCCCTCGTCACCGTCCGCTGGTCCTCGCTGATGCGGGGTACGCTGCCGCCGGTCGGGTACCCGGGGTGACACCTGTGTGCCATGCCTTAAGCTGATGTTCATGGACGCCTCGTTCTGTGACCGTTGTGGTCAGCTAGCTGGTGTGGGGAACCATGAGGCGTGTGCGCGGGCCCGCGAGCTGGAGCCACCGCGGTACTGCCGAATCTGCCGCCGCCGTATGGTCGTGCAGGTCACCCCTGGCGGCTGGTCGGCCCGCTGCGCCGAGCACGGCCTCATGACAGCCACCAACGCCTGACGCCCCCCACCCGCGCCGGGATGCCGACGTCTCCCGTCCGTGCCACAAGGTCGATGTCTCCCGTTCGCGCCGGGATGTCGACGTCCGCCGTTCGCGCCGGGAGATGGGCGTCCCGGGTCGGTGCCAGGGGCTGACATCATCCTGTCCGCATGCGCGGGATCGCAGGTCCTGGGTTCGGCGGGGACGCCGAGGGGGCGTCGTACACGCCTCAACGTGGACCCGCACGGGTGTACGGAATCACGGCGGCGATACCTCCGCATTCCCGTCGTCCAGACTCCCCGAACGTCCAGACTCCCCGTCACCCAGGGCCTCTGTCGCCCAGGGTGTCCGTCCATGCGCGTAGGGGATTATTGCGGCTGCGAAGGAGTTTGCCTTCCCCGTCACGCCCTCTCCGCCTCGGCCGTTGGTGACCTTCCGAAGCCTTGAGCGACCGTCCGCAGTCAGCTGCGGTCGGCGCGCCGGTCCTGGGTCGGATGCCGAGGGTTATTCGGCCACATGCCGAGGGTTATTCGGCTGGGGAGGCCGAAATCCTTGAACAACCCTCGGCATGCGCTGAATGTGGCCGCCACCTGGCCGCGATTCGCGGGTGCCGAAGCGCACCGCCGCACCGTGGAAAAGCACATTTCGTCATATATCGGACGCCTGGAAGGCCGTTGGTGATGCTGAGAGCGACGGCATCGCTGACGCTGACGGTCGTGATCAGAGGGTGGACTGGAGGGACTTGATCGGCATGCTGAGGTCGGCCAGCATCTTCAGGTCGGCCTCGGCGGGGCGGCCGAGGGTCGTCAGGTAGTTGCCGACGATGACGGCGTTGATACCACCGAGCATGCCCTGCGCCTCGAGGTCGCCGAGGGTGATCTCCCGGCCGCCCGAGTAGCGCAGGATGGTGCGGGGCAGCGCCAGGCGGAAGGCGGCGATGGCGCGCAGGGCGTCCCGCGGCTGGACCGGCGGGTAGTCGCCGAAGGGAGTGCCGGGGCGCGGGTTGAGGAAGTTCAGGGGGACCTCGTCCGGCTCCAGGCGGGCGAGCTGGGCGGCGAGTTCCGCGCGCTGCTCGAGGGACTCGCCGACGCCGAGGATCGCCCCGCAGCACAGTTCCATGCCGGCGGCGCGGACCATCTCGCAGGTCTCCCAGCGCTCCTCCCAGGAGTGCGTGGTGACGACCTTGGTGAAGTGCGACTGGGCGGTCTCGAGGTTGTGGTTGTAGCGGTGGACACCCATCGCGGCGAGCTCGTCCACCTGGGTCTGGGTGAGCATGCCCAGCGAACAGGCGACGTTGATCTCCACTGCGGCCTGGATCGCGGCCACACCCTCACGGACCTGCGACATCAGCCGCTCGTCGGGACCGCGCACGGCCGCCACGATGCAGAACTCCGTCGCTCCGGTGGCGGCGGTCTGGCGTGCGGCGTCGACCAGCGACGGTACGTCCAGCCAGGCCGAACGTACCGGCGAGTCGAACTTGCCGGACTGCGAGCAGAAGTGGCAGTCCTCCGGGCAGCCGCCGGTCTTCAGGCTGATGATGCCCTCGACCTCGATCTCCGGTCCGCACCAGCGCATCCGCACCTCGTGGGCGAGCGCCAGTAGTTCGGTGAGTGACTCGTCCGGCAGCTGCAGGACCGCCAGCACGCTGGCCTCGTCCAGGCCACGCCCGCCCTCGAGCACCTCACGGCGCGCGTGGGCGAGGATCGTCGCCGGATCGGTGCGGGCCGTCGCGGGTCCGCCGGTCGCGTTCTCGTCCAGCGTGCCATCGATGAGCGCGGCATCATCCGGGACGGCTTCGCCCAGGACGGTCTTGTCGAGCACGGCCTCGTCGAGCACGGTCTCGTCGAGTACGGACTCGCCCAGGGCGGACTCGTCCAGCACGGACTCGCTCAGCGCAGCGTCGTCCAGCGTGGCGTCGGCCGGCTCCAGCGGGGTCTCCACCACCTTGGGGGCGGGATACGCGGTCACGGGTGCGGTCACGGTGGCCTCCTGGCGAGGTCTACGGCGGATACGGTCGGCTGCTCGGTGGTCGGGTCCGGGCGGGCGGGCGGGTGTGGCCGTGCCCGGATGGTGGGTGTGGGCGCCACCATTGTCGGGCCCCGGGCGCGATGGTGTTCCCCTTTCGGACGCGACATCGCGCACGTTCAGCACTCGACACGTGCCGTACATCACATTGGGTGACTGTTCTGGAAGTCCTGTGCGCGGAAGGTGCCGCCGAGTGACGGTTCCAGTGAGCGGCGGGCGGTGGCGAGGAAGTCGGCTGGGGCCAGCAGGCCGGCGCCGGCGGGGATCGCACCAGCCACCGGACGGCCGGCGAGACTCGCGAGGTCGGCCAGGTTGCCGCGGCAGGCCAGATCGGGGTCGGCAGGCCAGGAGCCGACCACCACACCGGCGAGTTCGAGCCCGCGGTGGGCAAGTGCCTCGAGGGTCAGCGCCGTGGTGTTGAGCGTACCGAGCCCGGCCGACACGACGACGAGCACCGGCGCGCGCAGCTGCTGGGCGAGGTCTGCGACGGTGCTGCCGTGCTCGTCGAAACGCACCAGCAGACCGCCGGCACCCTCGACGAGCACCAGGTCGCGGTGGGCGGCGAGCTTGTCGAGATGGGCGCGGACGTCGCCGAGGTCGACAGCGGGCAGCCCCGCCCGGCGGGCGGCGGTCGCCGGTGCGAGCGGGTCCGGGTAGCGGGCTCCCTCGTGGACGTCGCGGACGCCGCTGAGCGCGGCGACGAGGTCCACGTCGCCGGGTGCACCGGGTGGGAGGCCGGTCTGCGCGGGTTTGACCACGGCGACCGAGCGGCCCCGGTCGGACGCGAGGGCGGCGACGGCGGCGGTGACGACGGTCTTGCCGATCTCGGTGCCGGTGCCGGTGACGACCAGGACGCTCATGGGACCGGCACGAGGATGCCGGCGGCGGCGAAGGCCTCGCGGACCTGGGCCAGGTCGGTCGCGGTGAGGTCGGCTCGGGCCGCGACGCGTAGCCGGCTGGTGCCGGCGGGGACGGTGGGCGGACGGAAGCAGCCCACGGCGACGCCGCTGGCCCGGCAGGCCGCGGCGGCGGCCAGCGCCGTCTCGGGTTCACCGAGGATCACCGAGACGACCGCCCCGGCCGGGGTCGGTGCGCCGGTGAGCTCGGCGAGGTGACGCGCGTGTGCCCGGACCGTCTCGGCCAGTTCCGGTCGGGCCCGCAGCTGGTCGAGTGCGGCCAGTGCCGCGCCGACGTTCGCCGGGGCGAGTCCGGTGTCGAAGATGAAGGACCGGGCGGTGTCGACGAGATGGTCGCGCAGCGCCGTGGAACCCAGGACGGCACCGCCGAGGCCGCCGAGCGCCTTGGACAGGGTCGCGGTGGCCACCACGTCCGGCTCCGCGGCGAGCCCGGCGGCGTGCACCGCGCCACCGCCGCCCGGGCCGACGACTCCCAGGCCGTGCGCCTCGTCGACGACCAGCAGCGCGCCGTGGGCCCGGGCGGTGTCGTGCAGGGCGAGCAGGTCGGCGGCGTCACCGTCGGCGGAGAACACCGACTCGGTGACGACGATCGCCCGTCGCCAGCCGCCGGCTCCCAGCGCCGCGGCGACGGCGGCCGTCTCACCGTGCGGGGTGATCACCACCTGGGCTCGGGAGAGCCGGCAGGCGTCCACGATCGAGGCGTGGTTGAGCGCGTCCGACACGACGAGGTCGCCCGGGCCGGCGAGCGCGGTCAGAACGCCGAGGTTGGCGGTGTAGCCGGAGGAGAACACCAGCGCCGCCGCGAACCCCATGTGCGCGGCCAGGGCCTGCTCCAGGTCGGTGTGCAGCGTGGTTGACCCGGTGACCAGGCGACTTCCGGTGGAACCCGCACCCCAGTCACGTACGGCGCGGACCGCGGCCGCCACGACAGCGGGGTGTCGGCCAAGGCCGAGGTAGTCGTTGCCGGCCAGATCCACCCGCACGGCGTCGGACGCGGGCCGCCCCGCGGTACGCGGACGGAGTTCGCGGCGCAGCCCGGCGGCCCGGCGGGCCTCGGCGTGGTCGGCCAGCCAGGCCAGCGGCCCGGCCTGTGACGGAGCCGGCGGCCCGGCCTGCGCGGGTGCGTCGTCGATGGTCACGACGGCGAGCGTACGGCGCGTCCGGGGTGCATGTGGGTGCCCGCCAGCTCACAACACTCACCGGTCTGGCAGTGTGCAGCCCGTGGGAACCCTCGCCGACATGCTGCGCGCGAGCACGGACCTCAGCGATGACGACATCGACCACCTGGCCGCGCTCGTCGCGGACTGGGCGTTGCTCGCCGACCTGTCGTTCGCCGATCTGCTGCTGCTCGTGCCCGTCCGTTCCGGTTCGGCCTCGGGTCGTGGTGGTCACACCAGCGGTACCGAGTTTCTGGTGGTGGCCCAGGTGCGGCCGACGACCGGGCCGACCGCCTACCACAACGACGAGGTCGGCAGCGTCGTCATCAACCGCTGGGTGGTGCAGAACGCCTGGCGGGAGAACCGCATCGCCCGCGAGGGCGAACCGGAGTGGGACGGCGGGGTGCCGGTGCGTACCGAGGCGATCCCGGTGCGGCACGGCAACGAGATCATCGCGGTGCTCGCCCGGGACACCAACCTGGTCAATCCGCGCACGCCGAGCGACCTGGAATCGTCCTATCTGCAAGGTGCCAACAACCTGGCGCTCATGATCGCCGAAGGCGCGTTCCCGTTCCGGGGCAGTTCGGCGGAGCTGCCGGAGTCGCCGCGGGTGGGCGACGGGATGATGCGTCTCGATGGTGCCGGCAAGGTCATCTTCGCCAGTCCCAACGCGCTGTCGGCCTATCGCCGCCTCGGATACACCGGCAACGTCACCGGTGAGGATCTGCGCACGGTGCACCGGGCGCTGAACCTGCCGGCGACGACCCCCGCGGTGTGGCATGCGATCGGACGGCGTCGGCCTGTCGAGGTCGAGGCGGCGGTCGGCAGCACGGTGGTGCTGCTGCGTGCGATCCCGCTGTTCCCCGGGGCGACCCGGGAGGTGCTGGTCCTCGTGCGGGACGTCTCGGAGCTGCGTCGACGCGAGGCGATGCTGCTCAGCAAGGACGCGACGATCCGTGAGATCCATCACAGGGTCAAGAACAACCTGCAGACCGTGGCCGCGCTGCTACGCCTGCAGATGCGTCGGACGAAGGTTGATGAGGCCCGAGCGGCGCTGCGCGAGTCGGTGCGGCGGGTGACCTCGATCGCGGTCGTGCACGAGACGCTGTCGCAGAGCCTGGGAGAGAGCGTCCCCTTCGACGAGATCGCCGACCAGATCACCTCGGTGACGGTGGACCTGGCGTCCACCGGGGCGCGGGCGAACACCCGCCGCTCCGGTTCGTTCGGGCACCTTCCCGGCGAGCTCGCCACGCCGCTGGCCCTTGTGCTCTCGGAGCTTCTGCAGAATGCTGTAGAACATGCGTTCGACGGATCGGCGGGTTCGATCGAGATCCGCGTGCAGCGCTCGACCGGTCGGCTCGATGTCGTCGTCGCCGATGACGGCGCCGGCCTGCCGGATGACTTCCAGCTCGAGCACTCGCCTCGGCTGGGGTTGCAGATCGTGCGCCAGCTGGTGCTCGGTGAGATGCACGGCACCATCCGGCTTCAGGCGGGGCCGAAGTGCGGCACCGAGGCGCTGCTGTCGATCCCACTTTCTGAAAGTTGAGTGTTTGGGGGTGCGAATGGCGGGTATCCCCAAGCCGTGTCCCTCGTTCGCGGTCGGTGTGGCGCTATGCCATGCCTACGCGCGGGAGCCGTGGCCGTGGCCTTCGTCACAGGTTCCGCTTCGCGCGGTGTACCCCGGCGTTCCCGTTCCACCGGGGCGCGTTCGGTGAACCGGCCAGAGCCGGCCCACAGTCCGGCGTCGGCGAGCGGCCTGGCATCGGCGAGCACGGCACCAGCGGCCACGGCACCGGCGGGTGGAACATCAGCGGGAGTAGCAGGGGCACAAAGCGATACGGCCGCTCCGCCCGCGTCGCGCCGCATCACTGCGGCGGACGCGTGGACAGAACGGCCGATGTTGCTGCCAGTCTCGTCGGCGCGGGGGCGCGCCACGTGGCCTGACGTCATGCGGGAGCCGCTGGGGTCGGTCGGCGTGAAACCGATGCGTTCCGACGCTCAGAGGTCGCCGCGGGCGGATGTCGGGGATCCGACGCGGGTGGATGGTGCACCCCGTTCCGTGGCACAGGGCCACCGGGGATGGTGCGGTCAGGCAGTCCGAACCCGAAGGCGGACCTGGCGCTTGAGCGCTCGGCGCTCATCCTCGCTCAGTCCACCCCAGACTCCGGAGTCCTGCCCGGTGTCCATTGCCCAGTTCAGACAGTCACTAGTGACTGCACACCGCGCGCAGACGGCCTTTGCCTCTTCGACCTGGCGTTCCGCCGGACCGGTAGTACCGATCGGGAAGAAGAGCTCGGGATCCTCGTCACGGCAGAGCGCTCTGTGGCGCCAGTCCATGCGTCCAACTCCCTCTCTCGTCTCGGGCCACACTGCACATGAGACGCTTTGCGAGCCGCTACGGTTGTGCCGCGGATGAAATTCGGATGAGCAGGATGTCTGCTCGGCCCGACGGCGAGCCGTAGAGCGGGTTCCTGGCGGTCGGTAAGTCCAGGTGCACGTGCATCCACCACGGACATTCGCCACCCTCCCACCGGAACGGGCAGGGGCGCAAGAACCTGCAAGCGTCTTCACACCCTCCCTGGCCTGCACTTGTCCGGCAGGGACACAGATGGGCCACGCACGGCGACACTTCTCCCCAGCATGCAGCCGGGACATAAGTACTGGTTGCCAGGGGTTGTCGAGGCGTCAGGGGCGCTCTGGGCGGGCCGGAGACGGCCGCTGAGAGGCCCTGGAACGGGCGGAAAATGCCATCTCGGCATCGGCGGTCCGCCCGGTGCATGTGGGGGACCCTGAGGGGCGACCGGCGCCGGCTGTCCAGCCTGCCGCGACACACCTCCTGGGCGCGGATGGCAGGGTTGGGCCCATGGAGGTACTCGGTCATCGGGGTAGTAGGGTTCCAGGTCCGGAGAACACGGTCGAGGCCGTGGACGCGGCGCTGCGGGCCGGTGCCGACGGCGTCGAGGTCGATGTTCGCCGCAGCGCCGACGGCGACCTGGTCTGTGTGCATGACGCCCGGCTGTCGCGTCCGGTGGGTCGAGCGGTCATCCGCCAGTCGACCGCGGCTCTGCGGGCCCATGGCATCCCGTTGTTCGACGAGGTCCTCGACGCCTGGGCGGGCCGCGGGCGCCTGATCTGCGAGATCAAGAACCAGCCCGGCCAGCCGGACTTCGACGCCCCCCGCGAACGCACCGCGCGCGCCCTCGTCGACGTGCTGCGCGCCCGTGGCCACATCGGTACCCGCCCGGACCCGGCCGACCTCGACGCCGGCATGGGCGGCATCACCGTCTCCTCGTTCGACTGGTTCGCGATCGAGGCCGTCCGGGATGCCGAGCTCGCCGTCACCACGGCGTTTCTCACCATGCCGCGGATGTCGGTGGGCGGCGGGCTCACCTACGTCCAGTCCGCCGGCCACGCCGAACTGCACGCGCACACCAGCGCGGTGCTTGGCTCGGGCGGCTCACACGGCCCGGCGGCGGTCGCCCGGGCCCGCGCGGCCGGCATCCGGCTGGTGGTGTGGACGGTGACCGGTCACACCGAGGCCCGCGCGCTGCGCGACGCCGGGGTGTCCGGGGCGATCTGCGACGACCCGGTGGGGGTGCGCGCGGCCCTGACCGAGTAGTTCCGCTCTCGGCCCGCGGCCGGCGGGGCCGACGGGCCTGGCGGGGCGGGTCAGCCTGGTGGAGCGGGTCAGGCGATGACGCGCAGGGCCCGCGGATGATGGGTGAGGCGGATGTCGGTGCTTTCGCCCAGGTACTCGCCGTCCATCTGGATGGGCGCCGGCTCGTCCGAGCGGAAGTGGATCGTCGCCCTGTCGTGCTGGCTCACCACGTTGCGCCCGTGCGGTCCGCGGCCCTCGGCGAGCATCTGCCGCCCGGTGCGCAGCACCGCGGACGTGCGGACCCGGCGCAGCGCGAGCAGATCCAGGCCGGTGTCGAACGAGGCCTGCGGGCAGGCGAGGACCGGTCGCTGCTCGAGGTAGGTCCACGGGCGGGTGTTGCAGACCAGCCCGAGGGTGATCCGCGCGTCCCGGTCATCGGCCTCGGCGGTCGCCGCGCTCTGCTCGGCCTCGGCCTCGTCGGCCTGCGCCTGACGGCGGGCGGCGGAGCCGGGGGAGTGGGCGGGTGTCGTCTCCAGCTCGAGGACGGGGGCGCGGCGGCCGGCACCGCTGAGCAGCTGGGCAGCGGCCGCGCGCAGGAACAGACCGGAACTGTTGCGGCGGCCACCGCTGCGCTTGGCCTCGACCCGCTCCACCACGCGCGCGTCGAGCCCGACTCCGAAGCAGAAGCTGAACCAGCGGCTCTGTTCGCCGAACTCGGCGTGACCGATGCTGATCCGCCGGCTACGGCCCTCCCGCAGGGCGTTCAGCAGCTCCCCGGTCGCCTCGACCGGGGACGCGGAGTAGCCGAGCGCGCGGACGAACACATTGGTGCTCCCGCCGGGGACGACCGCGAAGGCCGGGCCGTCGGCCACCGGGCCGTTCTGCAGCAGACCGTTGACGATCTCGTTGACGGTACCGTCGCCACCCAGGGCGATCACCACATCAACGCCGAGTTCGACCGCCCGCGCCCCAAGTTCCACCCCGTGGCCCCGGCCCTTGGTGGGGATGATGTCCAGTGCGAGATCCGCGGCGAGCGCGGCAGCGAGGACGTCCCGAACACGTTCGGTTGTGGTGGTCGCGACGGGGTTGACGACCAGCAGCCCTCGCATGCCTCTACCGTAGTCCGTCCACCCAGGTCAGGCGTCGGCTGGGAAAACTCTCACATCGACGGAACTTCCCGGACGTGCGCCACCCCGAACAGGCCACCGGCGCGGCGACCGGTGCGGGCGACCTACGGCATAGTGTCGCAGTATGGGTTCGAGCAGCGACGGGCAGCGGCGTCCCGCCCTGGGGCATCTGGGTGGACTGCGCGCGGCGGCACGCAGCGCTCCGGTGCCGGCGCGAATCGCGAGTCTGCTGCTCGCCCTGGAGGCGCTCACGCTGCTGGCGCTGGGCGTGCTGCAGGTCCTGCGGGGGTTCGGTTCGGGTATCGACGATGTCACCCGGGCGGAGATGGGCGGCCTGCTGGCGCTGCTCGGTGGCGCCGGGGTCGCCGCGCTGGCCATCGGAGTGCTGCGCCGCAGCGGGTCGTTTCGCTCCCCGACCCTCGTCGTGCAGCTGCTGTGCCTGCCGGTCGGCTGGGGTCTCATCCAGGCCGGCGAACACACCTATGGTGTGGCGCTGATCGTCGTTCCGCTGGTGATCGTGGTCGCGCTGCTCGCCGCGGCCGGGCTCGGGCCGTCCGAGCAGGATGACCCCAGCGACATCCCGCCGCGGCCCGGGCAGCGGCGCCCGTGAACGCGGGCGGAAGCGGCTCGGGCTCGGGGATCAGGTGGTGACTCAGCTGTCCTCGAGCAGGCCGCGGCGTAGCTGGGCCAGGGTGCGGGCGAGCAGCCGGGAGACGTGCATCTGGGAGATACCGAGCTCGGTGGCGATCTGCGACTGGGTCATGTTGCCGAAGAACCGCAGCAACAGGATCCGTTTCTCCCGTGGTGGGAGCTTCTCCAGCAGCGGCTTGAGGGACTCGCGGTACTCGACCCCCTCGAGCGACTCGTCCTGGACGCCGAGGGTGTCCGCTACGGCGGGCGCCTCGTCGTCGCCGGAGTCCGGTGCGTCGAGGGAGACCGCGGAGTAGGCGTTGGCCGACTCCAGGCCCTCGAGCACCTCTTCCTCGGTCATCTGCAGATGCCGCGCGATCTCGCTCACCGTCGGTGAGCGGCCGAGGGTCTGTGACAGCTCCGAGGTGGCCTTGGTCAGCGAGAGCTTGAGCTCCTGCAGCCGGCGGGGCACGCGGATCGCCCAGCCCTTGTCCCGGAAGTGCCGCTTGATCTCGCCGACGATCGTGGGTGTGGCGTAGGTGGAGAACTCCACGCCGCGCTCGGGGTCGAACCGGTCCACCGACTTGATCAGACCGATGGTGGCGACCTGGACGAGGTCGTCGAGCGGCTCGCCGCGGTTACGGAACCGGCGGGCGAGGTACTCGACCAGTGGCAGGTGCATTCGCACGAGCTGGTCGCGCAGAGCGGCCCGCTCGGCGTCGCCCTCGGGCAGTGAGGCGAGCCGGACGAACAGCGCCCGGGCGAGCGCACGGTCGGGCGAGTGGGTCCGCTCGGTGCCGGTGGTGGTGGCGCTCGCGGTCTCGCTCGGCGCCGCAGCGCCGGTGCTGTCGGCGTTGCCGCCGGCCGACGGGTCGCTGTCGGTGACGGCGGCGTCGGTAGCGCCGCCGCTGGTCGGCGCGCCGGTGGTCGTGCCGCTGCCGCTGGCCTGACCACCGATGGTGGCTGGGTGCCCGAGCGCGCTGTCGGGGCCCGCGGTCTGGGCCGTGGCACCCACAGCGGTGCCACTGTCATGGCCGGCAACGCTGTGGCTGGCACCGTCATGGCTGGTACCACCGTGGCCGCTGGTGGCGGCGGTGGGCAGTGCGGCGCGCAGCGGAGCGTCGGGATGCTCGTCGACGGTGCCCGCCCGCTGGCTGAGTGAGGCGACCGGGTCGGCGGGCCCGGCCTGGTCGGGTGCCGTCCGGGGTGGAGTCGGAGTTCTCCCGGTTGATGTCATGGCGTACCTACTGCGTCACCCAGCGGAGTCGCATTGGCCGCGCCGGAACCGCGGACGTGCCCGGCGGGCGGCTCACCGAGGTCAGCCCGGACCCCTTGACGCTTCTGCAGCGTGATGCTCACCTTCGAGCCGGGACCGGTGAAGGTCTCGACGTCGCCGGCGAGGGCCTTGAGCACCGTCCAGGCAAAGGTGTCCTCCGATGGCGGCTCACGGTCAAGGCTCTCGACCGTGACCAGCACGTGCATGACACCCGGCGACAGCGTGAACGTGCAGTCCAGCGACGAGCCTGGCACCGCCGAGACGAGAAGCAGCGCGCACGCCTCGTCGACGGCGATCCGCAGGTCCTCGATGTCGTCGAGGGTGAAGTCGAGCCGGGCCGCGAGCGACGCCGTCGCCGTGCGAAGCACCGTCAGATATGCGCTGGCCGCGGGCAGCGTCAGCGCGACGACGTCGCGCAGGCCGCCGGAGTGGGCGGTGGGGCCGTCGATGGTGTCGGAGATCTCCGCGCCGCCGGACGAAGGCGTCGGATCCACGTTCCTACCCCCAAAGAGCCTGCGTAGAGCGAGGAGTGCTGCCCTCGCGGTGGCCGAAGCCGGGTGATCAGTCATGGTGCGGGTGATGGTCTTCCCGCCAACCGGCGCGGTAAATCGCCACCCGGACGGTCGTGATGTCCCTCATGTCCGTACCGGGTACCCGCGTCGGCGGCCAGCGTTGGCCATCGCCTCCACCGTACCCAGCCGTCGGGGGGTGCCGCAGGTCGGGTGATCGAAAGGTTCGTCCACCCCAACCCGGGTGGGCCCGAACGGGGAGGGTCGCATCCGCCCGTGAACGGACGGATCAGGTGGGGATGGCCAGGGCGCGCAGGGCGTCGCCGTCGAGGCGCCACGTCGTCCAGCCGTTCATCGGGCCGGCGGCCAGCGAGCGGTAGAACTCCTGCGCCGGGGTGTTCCAGTCGAGCACGGCCCACTCCAGGCGCCGCAGCCCCCGTCGCACGCAGATCTCGGCGAGCGCCGCGAGCAGGCCACGGCCGTGGCCGCCGCGTCGGTGCTCCGGCCGCACGAACAGGTCCACCAGGTACATGCCGGCCTGCCCGGTCCAGGTGGAGAACGTCTGATGCCAGATCGCGAACCCCACCACCGGCGCGGACGGACCGCCCGCCGTGGTGTCCGCGGTGATGTCCGCCGTGGCGACCAGGCAGGAAGCGCTCGGGGTGGGGCCGAACAGGGCCTGGTGCAGGTCGTCCACGGTCATCGCGACCGCGTCCGGCTCCCGCTCGTAGGCCGCGAGGGCGCGCACCAGCGCCAGGATGGCGGGGACGTCCGCCGGCCGCGCCGCCCGGATCAACGAGCGCCGCCGGCACCCGCGCCCGCCGTGGCGCCCGCACTCGAGGCCCCGGCCCCGGTGCCCGCCGACGCGCTGGCCGCGCCGAGTGCGTGGCCGGACCGCAGCAGGGCGTAGAACTCCTGGCACTCGGCGTAGCTCGGCAGCAGGCCCGCGGCCTCGGCCTCGCGCAGCGTGGGCGCCGCGGCGTCCTTCTCCGAGAGCAGGGGTGTGATCTCGGCTGGCCAGGGGAGGTCGAGATCCGGGTCGAGGGGATGAACGCCATGCTCCCGGCCCGGGGTGTACGGCGCCGAACACAGATAGCTGATCGCCGCGTCGTCGGTGAGGGCCATGAACGCATGCCCCAGTCCCTCGGCGACGTACAGCCCACGGCGGTCCACATCGTCGAGCAGGACGGCGTCGAAAGCGCCGAAGGTCGGCGAACCGGTGCGGATGTCGACGACGCAGTCGAGTACCTGGCCGCGCATACAGGTCACGTACTTCGCCTGACCCGGTGGTACCTGTGCGTAGTGCACACCACGCAACGTCCCGCTGCGGCTGACGCTGTGGTTGGCCTGCGACAGCGCCAGCGGATGCCCGACCGCCTCGGCCAGCGCATCGGAGCGGAACCACTCCAGGAAGGTCCCGCGGCTGTCGGAGTGCTGACGCGGGGTGAACACCCAGGCGTCGGGGACCGATAGTTCGCTGATCTCCACCACTGGGACGGTACCGGTTCGCTCGGACGTGTCCCCGCAGGCCGCACCGCACCGCCCGGATGCGTTGGCGGCCAGGTGTGGTGCTTGCGCACGGCTGGCTCGGCCGGTGGGATGCCGGCGCCGGCCGCGACGCTGCGTGTCGTGCCTGGCCCGGTCCGCGTCGCCCCGGCGGGCCGTCGGTGCTCGTAGGTGTGGGGCCGGCATCGGCCCGGCTACGCGCCATGGCGCGGTCATCGCCCGGTCGCGGCCGCGTCATGGCCGGCTGTCCCGGTTTCGTCCGGCGTCGTCACCCACGCTCTGGGCTGGGACTTCGGGCCGCCCGGCTGGAACGGGCGGGCGGCCCGGGCGTCGCGCACGCGAACATCCGGATTCCGGCTGGTCGATTGTTCTTTGCGTCGTGGTGAAGACCTCGCGGCGCGCGGCCACCGGGGTCCGCACCGGACTCCCGCCCGCCCCGATCCCGCGATCATGTCGCTGATCTGCGTGAATGTCGGGGTGGATGGTCGGTTCGGTGACCCGCGGATCAGCCCGCGGGCTGATCCGCGGGTCACCGATGAGCGTTCGGCGGGCTGCGATCACGGGCTTCCGGAGGCCCCGACAGCTATCCTCTAGCTATGCAGAAGGGCGCCGATATGCACCAATGATTCCCGGCTTCGGGCGGCGTTGACCTGGCTGGTATCCGGGTCTCCCGGATGATTTCCGACCGCGTCACCGTTGCCTCGGGTGGGAGACATGGGAGTGCCGTGCCTCGCCGATGTGCATCGGGTGTCCTGCGATGTGCGTCTGCTGGCCGTCCATCCTGTGTCGAAAGCCCCGCCAGCGTCGACAGCGTGGGTGTCGACGCCCGCTGTGTCGGCACCGGCCCGAACACCCTCGCCACGGCCTCGCTGGCAGCCTGCCCAGCGATGCGTCCACGCGTACGGTGACGGTCCGCGTGCCATATTGAACCTACCCCCGGGCCACCCCCCGGTCCCTGTCCTGTCTCACATCATGAGGTGGGACGACTCAGGCTCGCCTTCTGCGTGGACGACGCACGCAGCCAGGGCGGGCGACCTGTAGCCGCGGCCCCGGTAAAGGGACCACGACCGCCCCAGCGGGTCCACCGCCGGCTTGTCCGAGGAGCAGCCTCCGTGACCGCAACCACTGACCACTCGACTCTTCCCACCAGCGCCCCGGCGGATCTCGCCGCGGTCAGCCCCCGGCCGTCCGACGACGACCCCGCCTTCGCGCTGCACCGCGGCGGAAAGATCGGGATCGCCCTCACCGTGCCGCTGGACAACCGCGAGGACCTCTCACTCGCCTACACCCCCGGCGTGGCGCGGGTCTGCACCGCGATCGCCGAGGCTCCCGCCCTCGCGGACGAGTACACCTGGCGGGCCAACACCGTCGCCGTGGTGACCGACGGCACCGCCGTGCTCGGTCTCGGTGACATCGGCCCGGCCGCGTCCCTGCCGGTGATGGAGGGCA
The DNA here is from genome assembly GCF_023243055.1 of Frankia sp. AgPm24. Taxonomy (NCBI): domain Bacteria; kingdom Bacillati; phylum Actinomycetota; class Actinomycetes; order Frankiales; family Frankiaceae; genus Frankia; species Frankia sp. AgPm24. Next base: position 95,180 of record NZ_JALKFW010000205.1, read on the forward strand.
AGGCGGCGCTGTTCAAGCAGTTCGGTGGGGTTGACGCCGTGCCGATCGCGCTGGACTGCACCGACGTCGAGCAGATCGTCGACACCGTGGTGCGGCTGGCCCCCAGTTTCGGCGGCATCAACCTCGAGGACATCTCCGCGCCCCGCTGCTTCGCCATCGAGCGGCTGTTGCAGGAGCGCGTCGACATCCCCGTCTTCCACGACGACCAGCACGGCACCGCCATCGTGGCCCTCGCCGCCCTGGAGAACGCCGCGAAGCTGACCGGGCGCACCCTCGGCGACCTGCGTGCCGTGGTGTCCGGTGCGGGCGCGGCTGGCGTCGCCGTCACCCGTATCCTGCTGGCCGCCGGCATCGGTGACATCGCCGTCGGTGACAGCCGCGGGATCATCTACCCGGGTCGGGACAACCTCACCTCGGTCAAGGCGGCGCTCGCGGCCGAGACCAACCGTGCCGGCCTGACCGGCTCGATCAACGACGCGCTCAATGGCGCCGACGTGTTCCTCGGCCTGTCCTCCGGCAAGGTGCCCGAATCGGCCGTCGCCACCATGGCCCCCGAGGCGATCATCTTCGCGATGGCGAACCCGGACCCGGAGATCGACCCGGAACTCGCCCACAGGTACGCCCGGATCGTCGCGACCGGCCGTAGCGACTACCCGAACCAGATCAACAACGTGCTCGCCTTCCCCGGCATCTTCCGGGGCGCGCTGGACGTGCGGGCCAGCCGGGTCACGGAGGGCATGAAGCTCGCCGCCGCCGACGCGCTCGCCGCCGTGATCGACGGCGAGCTGAGCGAGGACCACATCATCCCGAGCGTGTTCGACGCCCGGGTGGGTCCGGCTGTGGCCGCAGCCGTGGCCGCCGCCGCTCGCGCGGACGGCGTCGCCCGCCGCTAGTCCCTTCCGTTTCTCCCCGATCCCCTTCTTTTCCGCTCTTCAGCCCTGTCGCCCCGAAAGGGGCGACAGGGCATCCGACGGCCGTGGGACCTGCCGGGCATCCGCCCCGGTTCCCGCGGCCGTCCGCCGTCCCCGGCCCGTCCGCGGTCCCGGGACGTTCGCGGTCCCGGGACATCCCGTCGGATCCGCCGCGGGGGCGGCGAGGAGCGGGATGGGCGGCGGACGGTCAGACCCGGCCGCAACCGGGGCAGGGACGGTGCTCGACCGCCTCGGCGAGTGGGCGCAGCGTGCCGCATCCCTGGTAGGAGCAGCAGACGAAGTCGGCCGCCGCCACGGTGATGACCGCGGTCCCGTCGACCATGACCGTGACCGGCGCCTCCGGGGCGGGTGCCACCCGATGCCGCCGCCAGCCCAGTCGGCGCCGTCCGCCACGTCGCCCGCGGCCGGCGCCGGCGCCGGCCAGGTCACCTTCGCCGCCGGGGCTGGCGTCAGGGTCGCCGGCGGGACCGGTACCAAGGTCTGCGAGTGGGGTGGACTCCGCGGTGGAGGGACGCGGGTCATCGCTGTGGGTCACCACGGGCTGACCGCCGGATGGTGCGCGGGGTCGGCGTTGGTCGTGGGCACGGCGATGAGTTCAACACACCGGCGGGTCAGGTGCGTGCGCCGGGGCGGATTGTCCATGTTCGGCGGCGCGTCCGATGTGGACGGTTCGCGCGCATCCACGGGGGATGGTTCGCCCCCGTCCGACCCGACGAGCTCGCCCGCGTCCAGGGGGAGGAGCTCGCGCGGGGGGCGTGGCGGTCGTAGATTCCGGATGTGCTTGCCGCCGCCGCAGTTCGGCTCGACCCCGAGGATCCGCTCGCGGCGTTGTCCGTGGGGCACCAGCCGGATCCGGGGGATCTGCCGGCGGACTGGGTGCGCGTGCGGGTGCGCGCGGCTTCGCTGAACCATCACGATCTTTTCAGCCTTCGTGGGGTGGGGCTTGCGGCTGACCGGCTTCCGATGATTCTTGGCTGTGATGCCGCCGGCGTGACCCCCGAGGGGGAGGATGTCGTCGTCCACGCGGTGATCGGCGATCCGGCGGCGGGCGGCGGGGACGAGACGCTTGACCCGCGGCGGACGCTGCTGTCCGAGCTGCATCCTGGCACGCTCGCCGAAGCGGTCGCGGTGCCGCGGCGCAACCTGGTGCCCAAACCGCCGGAGCTGTCCTTCGAGGAGGCGGCGTGCCTGCCGACGGCGTGGCTCACCGCGTACCGGATGGTGGTGTCGCGGGCGGGGCTGCCGGCTGAGGGCGGTGGAACGCTGCTGGTGCAGGGCGCGGGCGGCGGCGTGTCGACGGCGGCGGTGCTCATCGCCAAGGCCGTGGGGCACACCGTTCTCGTCACCTCACGGGACGCCGGGAAGCGGGAGCGGGCGGCGGCGCTCGGTGCGGACGCGGTGTTCGAGTCCGGGGCGCGGCTGCCGCGCCGCGTGGACGCGGTGCTCGAGACCGTCGGCGCGGCCACCTGGGGGCATTCGCTGCGTGCGCTGCGTCCCGGCGGGCGGATCGTCGTCTCCGGGGCGACCAGCGGGCCGAACCCGCCGGCCGAACTCAACCGGGTGTTCTTCCAGCAGCTGTCGGTGGTCGGCTCCACGATGGGCAGCCGCGACGAGCTGGTCGATCTGCTGGCGCTGCTGGTACGCACCGGTATCCGTCCGCCCGTCCAACAGGTCTGGCCGCTGGCGAGGGCTCGGGACGCCTTCGCCCGGCTGGCCGCCGGCGACGTGTTCGGCAAACTCGTCCTGACTCCCTGACGGGACCGGGAGAGGTCCCCGGTCACGGGCTGGCTCGCGGTCAGGGCTCGGATCGCGGTCAGGGGTACTGGCCCGCGGTCAGAGGTCTGCGTCGTCGTCGGGGCGGGCGAGCCAGGTGGCCAGGCGCTCCACGGCCTCCTCGAACTGCGGGTGGACGTCGACGAACGCCCGCATCGCGTCGGCGAGACCCTCGTAGGTGACGGTCTCCTCGCCGCGGCGGTCGACCAGTTCCTCAAGACCGCGATCGGTGAAGTACATCCGTGCTCCCATCCGGTTGGCCCGCCACGCGGTTGACCATCCGACCAGGCTACGGCCATCGAGGAGACGACCACCAGCAGGCTGGACGGTGACCCGTCCGAGCAGACAGTGGCCGTCGGGCTGGTGGCGGTGGGCACAGAGCCGAGCGGTCGCCGTCCACTCCCGGGGGGAGAGCGGACGGCGACCGTCTGGCCGTGCGTGCCGTGCGGGTGTGCGGTGGGTCAGTCGTCGAGGGCGGCTTCGACGAGAGCCTGCTGCTCGCGTTCGTGCACCCGGGACGAGCCGGACGCGGGGGCGGCCGCGGCCCGCCGGGAGACCCGACGCAACCGGATGTTGCGGGGCAGCGACTCGGCGAGGTTGAGCGCCATGTGCGGGTAGGCGCCCTGGTTCGCCGGCTCCTCCTGCACCCAGACGACATCGGTGACGTTCGGGTAGCGCTCGAGCACGGCGGCCAGCTCCGGACCGGGGGTCGGGTAGAGCTGTTCGACGCGCAGCAGGGCGAACCGCTGGGGGTCGCTGTGCTTGTTCCGAGCCCCGGCCAGGTCGTAGAAGACCTTGCCCGCGGTGAGCAGAACTCGACGCACCGTTGTCGGGTCGGTGACCGTCGGGTCGTCGATCACCGGCTGCCAGCTGCCGCCGGTGAGGTCCTCGACGGTGGACGTGGCGGCCTTGGCCCGCAGCATCGACTTCGGGGTGAAGACGACCATGGGACGGCGCACCGGCGACAGTGTCTGGCGGCGCAGCAGATGGAAGTAGCTGGCCGGCGACGACGGGGCCGACACGGTCATGTTGCCGTCCGCGCACAGCGACAGGAACCGTTCGATGCGGGCCGAGGAGTGGTCCGGCCCCTGGCCCTCGTAGCCGTGCGGGAGGAGCAGGACCAGCGAGGACCGCTGCCCCCACTTGGCTTCACCGGCGGTGATGAACTCGTCGATGATCGACTGGGCGCCGTTGGCGAAGTCGCCGAACTGCGCCTCCCACAGCACCAGCATGTCCGAGCGGACCACCGCGTAGCCGTACTCGAAGCCCATCGCCGCGAACTCGCTGAGCAGCGAGTCGTAGACGTAGAAGGTGCCGACACCCTCACGGTTCTCGGTGCCGTTCAGACCGTGACGCAGGGTGCGCAGCGGGGTGTGGTCCTCGGCGCTGTTGCGGTCGACGAGGACGGCGTGGCGCTGACCGAAGGTGCCGCGCCGGCTGTCCTGCCCGGTGAGGCGCACCGAGCGGCCGTCCAGCAGCAGGGTGCCGAAGGCGAGCGTCTCGGCGAGCGCCCAGTCGATCGCACCGGTCTCCACCATCTGCGCGCGCCGTTCGATCTGCGGACGCAGCCGGGGATGCACGGTGAAGCCGTCCGGCAGCGTGATCTGCGTTTCGATGATGCGCTTGACGGCCTCGAGTGGTACCGCGGTGCTCACGGCGGCGGCCGCGGCGGCCTCCTCCGGAGTGGTGACGATCCGCGGCTGCGGCGCGTTCTCCGACGGGGTGGTGTCCCGGGTCTGCGCGAACGCCTTCTCCAGTTCCGCCCGGTAGGACTTCATCGCCTCCTCGGCCTCATCACGGGTGATGTCCCCGCGGCCGATCAGCGCCTCGGTGTAGAGCTTGCGCACCGAACGCTTGCTGGCGATCGTGTCGTACATCAGCGGCTGGGTGAACGACGGCTCGTCCATCTCGTTGTGGCCGCGCCGCCGGTAGCAGACCAGGTCGATCACGACGTCCTTGTGGAACGCCTGGCGGTACTCGAACGCCAGCGCCGCGACCCGCACACACGCCTCCGGGTCGTCCCCGTTGACGTGGAAGATCGGCGCCTGCACCATCCGGGCGACGTCGGTGGCGTACACCGACGAGCGGCTCGACTCGGGCGAGGTGGTGAACCCGACCTGGTTGTTGATGACCAGGTGGATGGTGCCGCCGGTGCGGTAGCCGCGCAGCTGGGAGAGGTTCAGCGTCTCGGCGACGACCCCCTGCCCTGCGAACGCGGCGTCGCCGTGTACCAGCACGGGCAGCACGGTGAAGCCGGCTACACCCTTGTCGAGGATGTCCTGCTTGGCGCGGACGACACCCTCGGTGACGGGGTCGACGGCCTCCAGGTGGGACGGGTTCGCCACCACCGAGACGTTCACCGTGCGCTCCGAACGGGCCCGGTAGACGCCCTCGGCACCCAGGTGGTACTTCACGTCACCGGAGCCGTGCGCGGTCTGCGGGTCGAGGTAGCCCTCGAACTCGTCGAAGATCTGCCGGTAGGACTTGCCGACGATGTTCGCGAGCACGTTGAGCCGGCCACGGTGGGCCATGCCGATGACGACCTCGTCCATCTCGGCGTCGGCGGCCCGGTCGAGCACCTCGTCGAGGGTGGGGATGGTCGACTCGGCGCCCTCGAGGGAGAACCGCCGCTGGCCGACGTACTTCGTCTGCAGGAACGACTCGAACGCCTCCGCGGCACCGAGCCGCTCGAGCACGTAGAGCTGTTCGGCCGGGTCGGGACGTTCGGCGGAGCGTTCCACCCGCGCCTGGATCCAGGCCCGCTCGTCCGGCTCCTGGATGTGCATGTACTCGATGCCGACACGGCGGCAGTACGAGTCGCGCAGCACCCCCATGACGTCGCGCAGCGACATGGTGCGCTGCCCGGCGAAACCGCCGACGGCGAACTCGCGGTCGAGGTCCCACAGCGTCAGCCCGTGGCTGATGATGTCCAGGTCGGGGTGGCTGCGGATGGCGAACTCGAGCGGGTTCGTGTCGGCCATCAGGTGCCCACGGACCCGGTAGGCGTGGATCAGCTCCAGCACCCGCGCGTTGTGGTCGAGGTCGCCCTCGTGCACCACCGCCTTGTCCGGAACCCAGCGCACCGGCTCGTACGGGACCCGCAGCGAGCGGAAGACCTCGTCGTAGAAGCCGTCCTGGCCGAGCAGCAGCTGGTGCATCCGGCGCAGGTACTCACCCGACTGCGCGCCCTGGATGATCCGGTGGTCGTACGTGCTGGTCAGCGTGATCGTCTTGGAGATCGCGAGCCGGGCCAGGGTCGTCGAGGACGCCCCGGAGAACTCGGCCGGGTACTCCATGGCACCCACGCCGATGATCGTGCCCTGCCCCTGCATCAGCCGCGGCACCGAGTGCGCGGTTCCGATGCCACCCGGGTTGGTCAGGCTGATCGTGACGCCGGTGAAGTCGTCCATCGTCAGCTTGTTCGCCCGGGCCCGGCGGACCAGGTCCTCATACGCGACCCAGAAGTCGCGGAAGTCCATGGTCTCGGTGTTCTTCACCGCCGCGACGACGAGCTGGCGCCCCTTCGGGGTGACCAGGTCGATCGCGAGGCCAAGCCCCACATGCTCCGGCTGGACGTGCGTGGGCTTGCCGTCGACCTCCGCGTACGACGCGTTCATCGCCGGATGGTCAGCCAGCGCCCGCACCATGGCATAGCCGATGAGGTGGGTGAACGACACCTTGCCACCGCTCGAGCGGGCCAGGTGCCGGTTGATCACGATCCGGTTGTCCGCGAGCAGCTTTGCCGGGAACGCCCGGACCGACGTGGCGGTCGGGACGTGCAGCGACGTCTCCATGTTGGTGACGACGCGGGCCGCGGCCCCCTTGAGCGGGGTGCTGACCGACCCCGACGACGCCGCCGGCTTCGCGGCCGCGGCCGGTGCGGCCGGCTTCGTCGCGGGCTTGGCCCGCGCGGCGGGCGCCGGCTCCGAGCGCGGTGCGGCGGCCGCGGGCGCTGTCGGCGCCCTGGTCGCGCTGACGGCCGGAGCCGCGCTGGCGGCCGAGGGGGCCGGGGGTGCCGGCGCCGCGGCTGGGCCGGCGGTGCTCACGGGTGCCGGCGCGGCGGCGGGTGTGTCGTGGGCTGACTCACCGCCCGAAGGTGCCCCGTTCGACGCGACGTCGGCCGGCGCTCCGGTGGCGCCGGGAGTCGTCGGCGGCATGGTCGGGCGATAGTCGGAGAGAAACTCACGCCACTCCGGCGAGACACTCTCCGGATCTTCGAGAAACTGTTGGTAGATCTCGAAGACCAGCCATTCGTTGGGTCCGAAGTCAGGTCCGGACGCAGGAACCGTCGGTGCTGTCACGGGGCCATTCGCCTCTATCCACGGTCTCACTTCACGGCCTCCGAAAGGCCCTTCTGTCACCGTCTGCTCAGGCTACCCGCTGCGGCCAGAGCTGGTACGACCGGACCTGCCCGGTCCGGTCACACGGACCCTCGGTACCCACCCGGCGCCGTCCCGACACCGCCCGGTTCCTGCCCTGTGTCCGCCCAGATCCGGCCATCATCTCGTCCTGATCTCGTCCCTTTCCTGTCCCTCTCTGTCCGGCTTGCGTGCCTCGCTTCCACAAGCCCGCTTCCGCCACCCCGCTCCCACCGCGTGAAGGCCTGATCGCACCGGCCTCGACCCCGACCCGCGACCGTGCGCCCTCGTGACGAGAGGGTCTCCCACATCGGCTGATGATTCCGGCGCGGTTGGTTCGCCTGGAGCTGGCGGCGAGGGTCCCGAAGCGGGGATGCGGTCCGCGGCGACGGCCTCGCCTCCCATGGATCTTCGACCGCCCCCGTCATCCACGAAGCGCCATCGCGAGACCACCAGGAGCGCTCATGACGGTGTGCTCGTCGCCAGCCTCGACGCCATCCCCGATTCGGGCTCGCCTGTCCCGACGATCACCGTGCCCGGCGAGCCTGCTTCGACCCCGATCACACCGGCCTCGGATCCATGGAGAGCGCCCAGGTCGTCCGCGGCGGAGTGGAGCTCCACACGGGCCTGTGGAGGCATCCCTGTCCGGTATGTCCCATGGCGGTCCGCGTGCTCGGATCCGCACGGCGATGTTCGACGGGCGGGGCGGGTGACCCCCGGGTGGGCGGGGCGGGCGGAGCAACGGGGGCAGGCGGTCTCCAGGCCAGGCGGGATGGACGGGTCGCGGGTCATCGGACCAGGTCATGCGGGTGGGAACACGGTGGCGCGACTATCCGTTAGACTTGTCAGTGCCGGCCCGCATCATGGCCCCCGGACCCAATGAACGCCGCTTCGAGCGGCCTACGCCCGTGAGGCGACCTGGCGGGTCGGCACCTGGACTTCTCCTCTCCCGAGCGCCTTGGGCGCCGTGGCCGTCGACCGTTGCCGTGGTGGCCGCCGACTGGTGTGAGCCGGTGGATGGGCATCGCCGTCGCGACAGGTGACTTTCCATCGCCTGCGGTGCGGTGCAGGGTCGGCCCGGACCAGTCATCGTCGGCGTGTACGAGACGTCCGATATGCGCTTTGTTCGCGTTCCAACGGGTGGGCGTTCACGTGCGGAGCCGGTACCGCTGGATGGGCCGAAAGAACGACGGCTGAATGGGTTGAGCGCCAACCTGACCGGGTGTTCGGAATGGCTGGGATGATGGCTGGGTCGGCCATCCGGAGTCGACTCGAGGCCGGTCGGGCCGTGGTCGGCACCGGACATTCCCGTGGCGAAGGAATGCTGGTCGTCGGGGCCGGTCGGGATGCTGATCAGGGTGCGGTCAGGCGGGCGATCAGGGGTGGTCGCGGTGGTCGGTGCGGGTGGGGGTGGCGCTGTTACGCGGTGGTGGGTCGGTTCACTCGGGCGAGTGTGGTCGGTCGGGGTGGTTCGAGGTGGATCGGCCGAAGTGGGTCCAGCCGCCCACACCGGTCGGGGTGCGTCCGTCGACGGTCACGCCCGTTCCGTCGGACTGGACGGAGCCGATCCGCACGCAGCCGGGTGGCAGCGCGACGCTCGGTGGAAGCGGGGGCAGGCAGGCCACCAGGGCGTGGTCCTCACCGCCGGTGAGGACCCAGTCGAGGGGATCAACGCCGAGGTGGTCGGCGGCGCCGCGCAGGGCGTCGTCGATCGGGAAGGCGTCGGTGGTGAGGTCGATGCGTACGCCGGACGCGGCGGCGAGGTGCCCGACGTCCTGGAGGAGCCCGTCGGAGACGTCGCACATGGCGCGTGCGCCGAGGGCCGCGAGGGCGGGGCCGAGGTGGTAGGGCGGTCGGGGGCGACGATGCGCGGTGAGGAGGTGGTCCCAGCCGCGGGCGGTGAGGGAATCGTCGTCCGCTCGGGTGGGGCTGAAGCCGTCGGATGCGGGCCGCGGGGAACCACCGCCGGGGGCCGGCGGGGTGCGGGCAGTGGCGGTGAGCAGGGCGAGGCCGGCGGCGGAGGGGCCGACGGTGCCGGCCAGGACGACGATGTCGCCGGGGCGGGCGCCGGAGCGCAGGACGGGCGCGCGCCCGCCCAGATCGCCGAGGGCGGTGACGCCGAGCATGATCGTGTCGGCGGAGCTGATGTCGCCGCCGGCGACGGTGGTGCCCGCGCGGGCGCATTCGGCGGCCAGGCCGTCCGCGAGGGACAGGACCCAGTCGAGTTCGGTGGAGCCGGGGGTGGCCAGGCCGACGAACAGGCCGGTGGGACGGGCACCCATGGCGGCGACGTCGGCGAGGTTCTGGGCGGCGGCCTTGTGGCCGACGTCCGCGCCGCCGGACCAGTCCCGGCGAAAGTGACGTCCCTCGACGAGAAGGTCGGTGGTGACGACGACGCGGCCGTCGGGTGCGGCGAGCATGGCGGCGTCGTCGCCCGGCCCGACGAGGACGTCAGGGCTGCGACCGAAGCGAGCGGTGATCGCCCGGATGAGTTCGAACTCCCCCAGATCCCGCACATGCGGACCACTGGGGCTAAAAAGGTCCGCATCCACGGGCCATCCACCTTCCGCACCTCGGAATGACGGTGATCGCAACATATATGTGACCTTTTTGTCACATTCCACTGAAAATGTGACGCGCGTGAACCTGCGCTGTCGATGTGCATCCTGCGTACCCCCTGCCGGGAGGCAGGACGGTGCGCGGGCGTGGGTCCAGGCGGCTCGTCACGGTGGGAGCCCGCCCGGACGGTCCCGGACCCGGTAGAGCCGCCCGTGGCGCTGCAACCAGGCCGTGGCAAGATCGAGGGTAGACATTATCTGCCCTCCACCCCCGAAACCGTCACCTGGGGTGAACTGCCGAACGCCCGCTCCCGACCGGTCCTGTCCATCGATCCCGGTGCCACCGTCACCATCGACACGGTCAGCCAGGAGGGCATCCTCGGTGACCAGGGTCGTGACCCCGAGTCCTTTCTCGCCGGTCTCGGCGTGGTGCCCGCCGAGGTGCTCGTGGACGCGCGGGCGATCGCCGCGTCCGGCCTGCCGCACCAGTACGGTGTGGACGCGCCGCACATCGTGACCGGGCCGGTGTTCGTCCGGGACGCGGAGCCCGGTGACATGCTGCGCGTCGACGTGCTCTCGCTGCACCCGCGGGCGCGGTACGGCATCGTGTCGAGTCGCCATGGCGAGGGGCTGTTCGCCGGGGAGTTTCCGGAGGGGCCACCGCCCGAGGCGAGCGCCAGCGCGCGGCACTGGCAGCGCTTTGGCACCGTCACCACCCTCTGCGCGATCGAACGCCGCCGTGGGCGGCTGTTCGGTGCGCTGACCAGCGTCGGCGGTACCCGGACCCGCTTCCCGCTGACGCCCTTTCTCGGCGTCATGGCGGTCGCGGTGGACAGTACCACCGAGGTCATCGCGTCCACATCGGTCGGACTGCACGGAGGCGCGCTGGACTGCGTCGATCTGGGCGTCGGTGGTCACCTGTACCTACCCGTCCAGGTGGCCGGCGGGCTGTTCGCGGTGGGCGACCCGCACTATGCGCTCAGTGAAGGACGGCTGGGTGCGACCGCGCTCGAGGGGCCGCTGCGGGCGACCCTGCGGTTGTCCACGCTGCGGGAGGGGGCGGCGGGTGCGGTGCTGGGGGCGCTGCGCGAACCGTTCGTCGAGACCGAGACGGCCTGGGTGACGATGGGTGTCGACGCCGAGCTGTCCGAGGCGGTCCGCCGGGCCGCCCGCTCGGCGATGCTGTTCCTGACCAGCCGGATCGGGCTGGAACGGTCCGAGGCCATGGCCTATCTGTCGGCCGCCGCGCAGATCGGGGTGTGCCACGTCGGCCCGGGCCCACAGACGGCCTTCTGTCGCATCCGCCGGGCCGACTTCCTGGAACCGCCGGCTGCCCGTTCCCGGCTGGCCCGCCAGCCCTTCGCCCGCATCGTCGGTGCCACCGAGGACGACCCCGACCACCATGACGCCGTGCCTGTGGACTCGGAGTCGCCGGACCACACACGCCTGGATCCCACACCGCTGGACCCGCCGACCGCGAGCGCGGGTGGCGGCGCGGGTTCAGGGCGGCGGGACCTGTCCGACGGCGACCTGACCCGCGGGCTCGCGGTTGCGCGCGAGTCGGACGAGATGACCGACGGCACCCCCGTCTGAGAGCACCGCGCCGTCCGGGTCGGTGCCGTCCGGGTCGGTGCCGTCCGGGTCGGTGCCGTCCGGGTCGGTGCCGTCCGGGGTGGGGCCGTCCGGGGTAGGGCCGGTCCGCGGGGTGGCGTCCGGCGGGGTGAGGACGGGGGTGATCCCGGCGGCGGCGAGGCGCGGCCAGAGGGTGGCGAGGGCCGCCTCGGGATTGAGCTCGAAGTCGGACTGGCGCACCCGCCAGAACCGCCAACCGACCCGGCGCAGGTCGCGCTCGCGGTCGAAGCCCCGGGTGATGTCGGCGTCGCCGGCGTCATCGTCGCAGCCGATCGCGAAGCGGGACCGTCCACCGCTGACCACCAGGTCCAGGTGCAGCCCGCCGATCTCCACCTGGGGGGCGACCAGATAACCGCGGCCGGCCACCCGCCGGTACACCCGCTGCGCGAGCAACGAGCCGAACGCCGGATGCGGACGGTCCTCGGGTACCAGCCGCGGGTCCGGGGACCCCGGTGGCGCGCTGGCCCGGCCGGGCCGGGTGGCCGCCGTGAGCTGGATGGCGGTCGCGGACTGGGTGGTGGACAGGACGTGGGCCAGGTAGCTGTGGCGCAGGTCGTGCTGATCGAGGTCGGTGAGGGCCACCGAATGGAACAGCCAGACCTGGTCGCGGGCGCGGGAGGCGGCGACGTTGAACAGGCGCTGGTACTCCAGCGTCGTCAGGGGTGTCGGCGGGGTCGAGGGGGCCACGACCAGCGACACGAACACGACGTGGCGTTCATCGCCCTGGAAGTCCGCGGGGGTACCGACCCGCAGCCGGCGGCGCCGGTGCTCGGCCGCGGACAGCCGCTCGGCCAGCAGGTCACGGATCAGGGTCGCCTGCGCCTGGCCCGCCATGACCACCACGCCGAAGGTCAGCCCGGCGTTGCGGGGGTCCTGCGCGCTGAGCAGCACCTGCCCGACCAGCGCCTCCGCCTCCGCCCGGTTACGCGGACCGGTGGACGTCGGGATGGTGGAGCCGTGCGGGACATGCCGGGCGACCAGCGGTGGCAGGCGATCGGCGCCGAACTGGCGCAGCGGCACCAGCGGCGCCTCCCGGTAGAACATCGCGGATGACCATTCGATGATCTCCGGCATGCACCGGAAGTGCTCGCGCAGGCGCACGACCTCACCGAACCGGGTGCGCAGCAGACTGAACAGGCTCGACCGCGGGCTGAACCCGACCCGCAGCCAGGCCGGGACGTCCGGCAACAGGGCGTCAAGCCGGTCGAGGACGTCATCGAGGTCACGCCCGGGCACCGCCGCCGGGGTGCACTGCCGGTCGTCACCGACGACGATCACCCGCGGGGCGAGCCAGAGCAGGAACAGACTGTCCAGGCCCGCCTGGCTGCCCTCGTCCACGATGACGACGTCGAAGCTGTCACGCACCGGTGGGATGGTCGAGAGCACCTCGCGGATCGGCATCACCCAGGCCGGGACGGCCGTCTGGGCGATCGCCATCGCCTCCCGGGCGGCCTGTCGGTAGCGCTCGGCCTGCCGTCCGCCGTGGGTCGCGCCCGCGGCGACCGCCTCGCTGTAGGCACGCAGGGCGGCGGACTGCCCGGCGCCGAGGCGCTCCAGGCAGTGCCGCCAGGCCCGGGCGCCGGCGAGTTCCGCGGTGGCGGCGGCCAGGACGTCCTCGGCCGCGTCCAGATCGGCGTCGAGGTCGGCCGGCGCCGCGCTGTTCGGCTGCTGGGCGCTGTTCGGCTCGGTGCCGGCGTGGTCGATGGCACGGGTGGCGTCCAGCCAGCCGGTGGCCAGCCCCCAGGACCAGGCCGCACCGAAGTCGTCCAGCTCGAGGCCGCGATCCTTCCCGCCGGTGGGCGGGTCGGTCGGCCCGGTGCGCAGCCGCTGGGCGAGGTCGGGATGGGCGGCGTCGAGGCGGGCGAGCAGCGTGTCGCGCCGGACGGTGGCCCGGTCCTGAGCCAGCTGGGCCGTGAGCCGTTCGGTGGCGGCGGTGTAGGCGGCGCTGTCCCGGGCGTGGGTGGCCGCGAGCAGGGCGGCCAGCGGGACGGGTGCCGCCGGATGGGCGGCGAGTCGCTCGTGGTCGTCCCGCACCTGGGTGAGTTCCGCCTCGGCGGCGGCCGCGGCGCGTGCCGGCTGTTCGGCGGCGAGCGCCGCGGCAAGCTCGCCGATCGTCTCGGCACTGGTGATGGCGCTGACGATCGGGGCTGTCGGGGCTGTCGGGGTGGCCTCGTCGCCGTGGTTCGCCGCCGTCGCGAGCAGGTGGTCGCGGGCGGTCACCAGGGCGCCGATCGCCTCGATCACCTCGTGTCGTTCCAGCAGCCGGGACACCGCGATCTCGACCGGCAGACCCGGCTGCGGCGGATGACCGGCGAGCACCCAGGCCCGTCCGGCGGCGTCCAGGGCGAGCTGCGCCCGCAGCCGGATCAACACCAGGTCGAGCAGTTCCGGGGTGGTCGGGGCGAGTCCGTCCACGGTCACCTGCGCGAGCAGGGTCCCGGCGGCCCGCTGGGCCTTCCCCTTGAACCGTCGGCGCAGCCCGCCCCCGTCGTCGAAGTGCGCCCGCAGCGCCTCACCTCGCGCCAACAACACCGCCGGTGCGGACATCCGCACCGCCGCGTCGCCGGTGGTGTCGTCGTTGACGGTGACCTCTTCGCTGGCGGTGATTTCTTCGCTGGCGGTGGCCTCGTCGCCGCTGGTGGCCTCGGCGGGCAGCAGCACCTCGTGCAGACCGAGTTCGGTCAGCTGCCGGGCAGCCTCGGCGACCTGCTCCGCGGCCGTGTCGATCTTCGCCCACACCAGCCGGTCGTGACCGGTGAGCGCGTCGTGGACAGCGGCCGGAACCCAGGCCCGGTCGGCCACCCGGGCGGCGCGGCTGTGCACCTCGTCCAGCGCCTGGTGCAGGGTGCGCACGGCGCAACGCAACTCGTCGGCGGACGCGGGGGAGGCCGCGATCAGGGTGGCGAGCAGGGCGCTGGCCGCCGGGGTGAGGTTCTCCCGTGCGGTCGCGGCCGCGGTCTGGGCCGATGCGCCGGCGGCGACCAACGTGGCGAAACGGTCGGCCGCCAGCACCGGCCACGTCGACTCGTCCGCGTCGACGTGACCCGTGGGACGCGGGGGATTCGACGGGTCCGCGGGGTACCGGCGCAGCAGAGCGCGCAGCTCGACGGCCTCGTCGTCGGTCAGCGGCGGCCCGGCGGTGGCGAGGACGGATCGGCCGGCCGGGGTCGGGATGGGCAGCGGCAGCCAGGCGTGTGCGCTTTGGGCCGCGCGGACCCGGGCCGCGACGCTCGCCCGGGTTCCGCCCCAGCCCGCGGCGATCGCCGTGTCGGGGTGGATCGTGCCCTCGGCCGCCCGCACGTCCCGGGCGCGTGCGGCCAGCGCGTCCCGCTCCCGTAGTGCCTGGTCGCGGCGTTCGGTGGCCCGTGCGATGCGACGGTCGAGGGCCTCGGGGCGGTAGGCGGCCCGCTGCGCGGCCAACGCGCTCACGCTCAGGGCCAGCTCTGGCGCGCCGATCCCGGTGGTGACATCGCCGGGATCGGCGCGGTGATCGCCGCCGGTTCCGCTCGCAGCGCCGGTGTCCTCGGTGTCCTCGGCGGTGTCGGTCAGGGAGACACACAGGTCGCGCAGGTCGGGGGGCAGTTTCGCCCGCAGCACCCGCAGGGCCTGCGCCTTCTGGCTGGTGACGAGGACCCGCTGGCCCTCGGCGAGCAGCGCGCAGATCAGGTTCGCGATCGTGTGGGTCTTACCGGTGCCGGGTGGTCCCTCCACCACGACGCCGTTGTCATGGCGCAGCCGTTCCAGCACCAGGGCCTGCTCGGGGCTGGTGGGCAGCGGCAGCAACGGGTCGGCGCCGAGCACCGCGCCGTCGGTGGCGCCTTCCGCGGCGAGCCACGCGAGCCGCTCGTCCGTGTCCAGGGTCGCCACCAGTTGCGCGAGTCCGAGCGGCGGCGGACCGTCACCGCGCAACGCGTCCAGCATCCGCTCGTAGTAGCTCAGCAGCGCGGCCGAGTCGCGCACCCGCAGCACCAGCGCCGGAGCGAACGTCACCTGCGGCCCGCTCCCGCCGCCGGCTCGCGAGGCCGCGGCCGCAGCGGTGGCCGGTGGCGGTGGCGGTGGAGCGGTCTGGGGGTCGAAGCCGGCGGCGGGGACGTCCACGGCCAGGGTGAGCCACTCGCGCAGCAGCCGAGTGTCGTCCGGGCCCAGCGGTGCCGGGGCGCGGTGCCGCAGACGATCGTGGAGGTTGTTCGTGCGCTCCCGGTGGAACGACGCGACACCGTCGAGCAGGTGGCCATCGGCGAGGCGGGTCGTCGCGTCCGCCGGCAGCCGCACCCGGATGTCGGAGGTGACCGGGTCGATCTCGCAGCGCACCCGGGTCGACAGCAGATGCTCGCGGATGGGCGGACCATCCGGCGGAGCCCAGGTGAGCAGACCGGTGGCCAGCACTAGCTCCAGCGCGTCGCCTTCCTGCGCGAGCCGGGCGGCCAGGGCGTGCAACGTGTTGTGCAGAGCCCGTCGCTCGCTGTCCGCCCGCGCGCGCGACGCCCAGATCCGCCAGGCCGGCAGCCACCCCCGATACGCCAGCTCGACCTCGGCCGGGTCCACGTCCGCCAGGTCCACATCTGCCCGGCCCACGTCCGCCGGTTCCATGTCGGACGGGCCCACGCCGGGGGTGGTGTCGGGTACGGGGGGACGGTCGGGGTCGGCCTGGGCGGGGCTCGGCAGGTGCAGCCGTCCGGCCAGGATGGGGGGCGGGGCGGGCGGCGGCGGCAGCGCGGCCGCGGCCCGCGCGGGGCGCCCGGCCCCCCCCCGCCCCCCCCCCCGCGGCCCCCCGGGCCCCCCCCCCCCCCCCCCCGCCCACGACCGCGGGCCGAGCGACCGCGGTGAGCCGAGCGGTCGGCGCGCACCGGACGGCCTCAACCCCGACACCGAGTCG
>NZ_JALKFW010000082.1:0-768 GCF_023243055.1 Frankia sp. AgPm24
ATCGGGTCGTAAAGCGTGAGATCGCCGATGCCGACCGCGATCAGCAGGCCGGCCAGGTCCCCGCCTCGGGCGGGATCGACCACGGCCACGCGGGCGCGGCCCGGGGTGATGCCGCGCGCCCGCAGGTAGCCCAGCACCGCGGCGGTGGTGGCGACGGCGACGGCGAGCGGTTGTGCACAACCGCCGCCCTGACGTGAATCCGATGCCCCCGCAGACCTGCTGGCGGTGACCTGCTGGCGGTGACCTGGCCGGCTCCGGAACGGGTCCTGTGCGGCCTTCAGGTGTAGGCGCGCAGGATCTGGCCGCTCTGGTCGCCTTCGATGCTTTCGAGGTAGGCGGTGGTGAGGCGGGCCATCGGTACCGGGGAACTGGACGGCAGCTACCACTTCACCTACGACCAGGGCGCGGTCGCCACGATCCGTTTCACCGGCACCGACATCACGGTCTACGGTGTCGGCCACCCGAACGGTGGCATCGCCTCGATCAGCATCGACGGCGGCCAACCCACCACGATTGACACGTATGCTCCGGTCCCGACCTCCATCGTGCTCTTTCACGGTGCGAACCTGCAAACCGAGTTCCACACGGCCGCGATCGTCAACACCGGACAGCACAGCACCCGGTCACCCAGCACGTTCATCGCCTTCGACTCGGCGGTGGTGGGCACCGACGCCGGAGCCCCGCTGCCCGCCGGCTTCCGGTCGGGTCTGCCCTGGCAGTCCGGTACCTGGGCCAACCTGCTCCAGGCCCCCTCGGTGACCGACGCCT
>NZ_JALKFW010000083.1:0-732 GCF_023243055.1 Frankia sp. AgPm24
CCACCAGCCTCGCCTGGGGCCTCTGGCACCAAACCAGCACCATGACCAGCCACCTCGACACCACCGACCTCACCCGGATGCAGCGCGGCGGCATCGCCGCGATGTCCAGCGAACACGCGCTGGCGTTGTTCGACAGCACGCTGGGCGGCGGCCGGCCCGGCTCGCCGGCGACCTGGGTGACGGCCCAGCTGGATCTACCGGCGCTGCGGGCCCGGGCGGCCAGCGGTGCGCTGCCCCCGGTGCTGCGTGCGCTGGTCCCGCCGGCACCGCGGCGGGCGGCACGCGGAGCGCAGGAGAACGCGGCCGGCTCGTTGGCGCGGCAGTTGGCTCCGCTGGCCGCGCAGGAGCGGGACGCCTTCCTGTTGGAACTGGTCCGCCGGCAGGTCGCGGAGGTCCTCGGTCATCCCAGCCCGCAGTCGGTGGAGCCGGAGCGGTCCTTCCGGGAGGTGGGATTCGACTCGCTGACCGCGGTCGACCTGCGTAACCGACTGGGCGGTGCGACCGGTCTGCGGCTGACGGCGACCCTCGCCTTCGACTATCCCAGCCCGGCCGCCGTGGCCCGTCATCTCGCCGAGCGGTTCGGCGGCGACCAGGCCGGACGGGGGACCGCCGGCGCCCAGACGGTGCCCGCGGCCGGCGCGCCCGGCGCGGCGCTGGAGCCGATCGCCGTGGTCGGGATGGCCTGCCGACTCCCCGGCGGCATCACCTCACCCGACGAACTCTGGCACCTGC
>NZ_JALKFW010000084.1:0-715 GCF_023243055.1 Frankia sp. AgPm24
TGAGGTGCCCCTTTTCTCCCGGACAGCGGTCCCTACTAGAATTAGGGGCAGCACGGAAGGGGTAATAGTTGACGCAGAAGCGCAAGAGATACTCGCCCGAGTTCAAGGACGAGGCGGTAAAGATGGTGATCGAGACATCTCGTCCGATCGCAGACGTCGCGCGTGAACTCGGCATCCTCGAGGGAACACTCGGGGTCTGGGTCGCCGCCTACCGGCGTGCCCACGCCGGCGAGGCACCGTCACCGGCCGCCGAGGACAACACGCGAATACGCGAACTCGAACGGCAGAACCGTGAGCTTCTCATGGAGAACAGCTTCTTGAAAAAAGCCGCCGCGTACTTCGCCAAGGATCATCGGTGAGCGACACGTTCGAGTTCATCGATGCGGAGTACGCAGCCCGCACCACCACGAATGTCGGTATAACGGTGCCGTCCATCACCCAGATGTGCGCCTGGCTCCAGGTCTCTCGCTCAGGTTTCTATGAATGGCACGACCGTCCTGCCTCCGCGACCGCGACCCGCCGCGGCGAGCTCACCGCCCTCGTCCACCGATCGTTCACCGCCTCCGACGGCACCTACGGCTACCGGCGCGTACACGCTGACCTGTGCGCCTGGGGTCGCCCCTGCAGCCCCGAGCTCGTCCGCGCCCTCATGCGCGAGCAGGGCCTGGAACCATGCCAGCCACGCCCCTGGCGGCACACCCTGACCGAACAGGGC
>NZ_JALKFW010000085.1:0-715 GCF_023243055.1 Frankia sp. AgPm24
TGGAGCGGACCGGTATCGCGAATGCCGTCGTGGCCGGGACGTTGCGGCGTGATGAGGATGAGTCGGCCAGGTTCGTGCAGTCGATGGTCGACGTGTGGGTGGCGGGCGGTCCTGTCTCGGTGGCCGCGCTCGCCGGTGTGATTCCGGGGGGCGCGGGGTCTGCGGGGCGGGTCATTGCGTTGCCGACGTATCCGTTCCAGAGGGACCGGTACTGGCTGGCTCCGAGGGTGCACGGCCGGTCGGTGGTCGGTTTGGCGGGGGCTCGCTCGTCGGGTCATGCGTTGTTGGATGTGGTGGTCGATGTTCCTGGTGGGGTGATGTTGGCGGGGAGGTTGTCGCTTGAGGCGCATCCCTGGCTGGCTGATCATGCGATTGTCGACACGGTTGTGGTTCCGGGTGCTGGTCTGGTCGAGTTCGCGATCGCTGCGGGTGACTTGGTGGACTGTCCGGTCCTGGATGAGCTGGTCATTCAGGCGCCGTTGCGGGTTCCGGCCTCGGGTGCGGTCGACGTTCAAGTTCATGTCGGGGAAGCGGACAAGGCTGGACTACGGCCGGTGTCGGTCCGTTCGCGTCCTTCGGGTGGTGAGGGGTGGGAGCGCAATGCCGAGGGTTTCCTCGCTCCGGTCGCCGCTGCGGTCGTCCAGGACGGCGTCGCTGACCTCGGGGCCTGGCCGCCACCGGGCGCCGAACCGGTGCCCTTGGACGGCTTCTACGA
>NZ_JALKFW010000086.1:0-675 GCF_023243055.1 Frankia sp. AgPm24
CAGGCGCTGTTGGCGGTGTACGGCGATCGCGGTGAGGGCGGGGAGCCGTTGTGGTTGGGGTCGGTGAAGTCGAACATTGGTCATGCCCAGGCCGCTGCTGGGGTCGCGGGGATCGTCAAGATGATCCTGGCGATGCGGCACGGTGTCCTGCCCCGAACCCTTCATGCTGAGACGCCTTCGTCCAAGGTCGACTGGTCGGCTGGTGATGTGCGGGTCCTGGCCGAGGAGCGTGAGTGGCCCGCGACCGGGCGTCCGCGCCGGGCGGGGATCTCGTCGTTCGGATTCAGCGGCACCAACGCCCACGTCATCCTCGAACAGGCCCCGGACCCGATCACCGTTGAGCAAGCGTCATGCCCCCCTGACGTGGAGGTGGGAGACGCTCCTGAGACGTCGGGTGTGGTGCCGTTGGTGGTGTCGGCGCGGTCGCTGGAGGGCTTGCGGGCCGCTGCCGGGCAGTTGGCCGACTTCCTCGAACAGCAGCCCGTGTCGAGCTTGGGCGATGTGGGTCGGGCGTTGTTGACGTCTCGTTCGGTGTGGGAGTTCCGGGCTGGAGTGGTGGCCGCGAGCCCGGATGAGGCGGTGGCGAAACTCCGTGCGGTGGAGCGGACCGGTATCGCGAATGCCGTCGTGGCCGGGACGTTGCGGCGTGATGAGGATGAGTCGGCCAGGTTCGTG
>NZ_JALKFW010000087.1:0-603 GCF_023243055.1 Frankia sp. AgPm24
CCGGGTGAGGTCGGTGGTGTCGAGGTGGCTGGTCATGGTGCTGGTTTGGTGCCAGAGGCCCCAGGCGAGGCTGGTGGCGGGTTGGCCGTGGGTGTGGCGGTGGTGGGCGAGGGTGTCGAGGAAGGTGTTGGCGGCGGCGTAGTTGGCTTGGCCGGGTGTGCCGAGGGTGGCGGCGATGGAGGAGAAGAGGATGAAGTGTTGGAGGGGGAGGTGTTGGGTGTGGTGGTGGAGGTTCCAGGCGGCGTGGGTTTTGGGGTTGAGGGTGTGGTGGAGGTGGGTGGGGGTGAGGGTGGTGAGGGTGGCGTCGTGGAGGGTGCCGGCGGTGTGGATGATGCTGGTGAGGGGGTGGTGGGGGGGGATGGTGGTGAGGAGGTGGGTGAGTTGTTGGGGGTTGGTGGTGTCGGTGGCGGTGATGGTGATGGTGGCGCCGAGGGTGGTGAGGTGGTGGTGGAGGTCGGTGGCGCCGGGGGCGTGGGGTCCGCGGCGGCTGGTGAGGTGGAGGTGGCGGACGCCGTGGTGTTGGACGAGGTGGTGGGCGAGGAGTGCGCCGAGGGTGCCGGTGCCGCCGGTGATCAGGACGGTGCCTTCGGGGTCGAACGCCGG
>NZ_JALKFW010000088.1:0-585 GCF_023243055.1 Frankia sp. AgPm24
ACGATCCCGCCCGGGTCGAACGGTGTCGGCGGTGTCGGCATCGGGCCCGTCTTGGCCAGGCGCTGCTGGGTCGTTCCCGGGGCGGGCTGACCAGCAAGGTACACCTGGCCGCGGACCGCCGCTGCCGGCCGCTGGGATTCGTGCTGACCGCGGGGCAGGGGGCGGACAGCCCTCAGTTCACCGTCGTGCTCGGCCAGGTCCGGGTCCGCGGGCCACGCGGGCGGCCCCGGACCCGACCGACGCGGTCGCCGCGGACAAGGCCTACTCGTGTCGCGCGAACCGGGCCTACCTTCGCAGCCGAGGGATCACCGCGGTCATCCCGGAGAAGACCGACCAGGTGGCCAACCGTCAACGCAAAGGCAGCCGAGGCGGACGGCCCGTGCGTCACGACGCCGAGCTGTACCAGGACCGCAACACCGTCGAACGCACGATCAACAGGACGAAGGCCTGGCGGGGTATCGCGACCCGCTACGACAAGACCCCCGGCAGCTACCTCGCCGGGCTCCACCTCCGCGCATCCATGATCTGGATCAAGGAACTCGCTCCAACCCTTTGATCACAACCCGATACACGGCCTAGGGACGA
>NZ_JALKFW010000089.1:0-567 GCF_023243055.1 Frankia sp. AgPm24
GGTCTGGAGGGGCCGGCGGTGACGGTGGACACGGCGTGTTCGTCGTCGTTGGTGGCGTTGCATCTGGCGGTGCGGGCGTTGCGGTCGGGGGAGTGTTCGCTGGCCGTCGTCGGCGGGGTGACCCTCATGTCCACCCCGGGGCTGTTCACCGGCTTCAGCCGGCAGCGGGGGCTGGCGCCGGACGGGCGGTGCAAGCCGTTCGCGGCCGCCGCGGACGGCACCGGGTTCGGCGAGGGTGTGGGTGTCCTGCTGGTGGAGCGGCTCTCGGAGGCGCGCCGCCTCGGTCATCCGGTGTGGGCGGTGGTGCGCGGGTCGGCGGTGAACTCGGACGGGGCGAGCAACGGGCTGACCGCGCCGAACGGTCCGTCGCAGCAGCGGGTGATCGTGCGGGCGTTGGCCGATGCCCGGGTGAACGCGGGTGAGGTCGATGTGGTGGAGGCGCACGGTACGGGCACGACGTTGGGTGATCCGATCGAGGCGCAGGCGTTGCTGGCGACCTACGGGCAGGGTCGGGACGCGGACCGGCCGTTGTGGGTGGGATCGGTCAAGTCGAACATCGGGCACACC
>NZ_JALKFW010000090.1:0-553 GCF_023243055.1 Frankia sp. AgPm24
CGCCCCGACACAAACGCCGACAACCGGCCCGCCTGCGCCGAAAGACCCGCCGCATCCCGCCCCGACACCACCCACGGAAACACCGCCGGCACGACAACCGGAGAAGCGGGCGGTGAATCCGGTGTGCCAACCGGAGAATCCACCCCGGAAGCAGGCGCGACAACAACGGTGGAATCCACCAGGACGGCAGGTGAACCGGAGCCGGTGGCGCCGTCACCGGCGGCGACCTCGACGTCGGTGTTCGGGTCCACTTCGAGGATCACGTGGGCGTTGGTGCCGCTGATACCGAACGCGGACACCCCGGACCGGCGCGGGCCGTCCGTGGACCACGGCGTCGTCTGCGTCAGGAGCTGGACCGCGCCCGCGGTCCAGTCGACGTTCGGGGTCGGCGCGTCGACGTGCAGCGTCCTGGGCGCCACTCCGTGGCGCATCGCCATCACCATTTTGATCACGCCGGCCACGCCCGCCGCCGCCTGGGTGTGCCCGATGTTCGACTTGACCGATCCCACCCACAACGGCCGGTCCGCGTCCCGACCCTGCCCGTAGGTCGCCA
>NZ_JALKFW010000091.1:0-546 GCF_023243055.1 Frankia sp. AgPm24
AGAGGAGGTGCGCGGTGTTGGGGTTCGCGGTTCGCGGGCTCCGGCGACCCGGTGCCTCCCCGCGCGGTCACGGCCCGTCCGGCCGCGATGTTCCTAGCCGCGTTCACGTCGGCGTTGGCCGTGTGCCCGCAGGCGACGCACCGGAACACCGCTTGGCTCTCACGGTTCCCGGACGCCACCTGCCCGCAGGTCGAGCAACGCTGACTCGTCAAAGCGGCCGGGATCCTCTCGACCCGGCCGGGGGCTTTCTGTTCCAGGCGTCGGACGAGCAGTCCCCAGCCGTGGGCGAGGATCGCCCGGTTCAGGCCGGCTTTCTGTCGGACCTGCTTCCCAGGTGCCTCGACCGTGCCGCGCGCCGAGCGGGTCATGTTCCTCACGCGCAGATCCTCGACGCGGATCACGTCGAACCGCCGGGCGAGCTCGGTCGAGGTCTTCTCGACCCAGTCTTTCCGCCGGTCGGCTTCCCGTGCCTTCAGCCGGGCGATCCAGCCTTGGATCCGCCCGCGACGGTTACTGCCCCGCCTGGCGCGGGCGAGCCGGCGTTGC
>NZ_JALKFW010000198.1:0-108003 GCF_023243055.1 Frankia sp. AgPm24
CCGCACAGCCCCCCAACGCCCCCGCACCAACCACCCCCCGCACCACGCCACAGCCGGAAACGACACAACCAGAAGCCGACCACCCGGCCCCACCGCCAACCCCGGGGGAGAGGCCCACCCGCCGCCGCGACACCCTGCGCCGACGCACCCCACCCGCCCTGACCGCCCTCACCGGCGGCGTCCTGCTCTACCTCGCCACCCCACCCGTCGGCGCCTGGCCCCTCGCACCCCTGGCCATCACCCTGCTCACCCTCACCGTCCGCCACCGACACCTACGCGCCAGCTACACCCTCGGCCTCCTGTTCGGCCTCGGCTTCTTCCTCCCCCTCCTCCGCTTCGTCTCCTTCGTCGGCGCCGACGCCTGGATCGCCCTCGCCCTCGCCGAAGCCGCCATCCTCGCCCTCACCGCCCCCGCCACCACCCTCGTCTGGCGCCTACCCGCCCCCTGGCCCGCCCTGGCCACCGGCGCCGTCTGGGCCGCCGACGAAGCACTCCGCGGCCGCGCCCCCTTCGGCGGCTTCCCCTGGGGACGACTCGCCTTCACCCAGTCCCACAGCCCGCTCACCCCGCTGGTCGCCCTCGGCGGCGCACCCCTGCTCACCGCCACCGTCGCCACCCTCGGCGCCCTCCTCGCCCACACCACCCTCACCGCCCACAGCGCCTGGCCCACCCGCACCCACCGCGCCCACCCCACGCCCCCCACCCGCCGCCGCACCACCACCCGCCTCGCCGCACCCCTGCTCGCCACCCTCACCCTCACCCTCACCGGCCACCTCATCCCCCTCCCCACCAACCCCGAACACGGCACCCGCACCATCGCCGCCATCCAGGGCAACGTCACCACCGACGGCGGCATCCACGCCCTCGGCCGCGCCTTCCAGGTCACCACCAACCACCTCACCCAGACCCGCCGCCTCGCCGCCGACGTCACCGCCGGCCGCACCCCCCAACCCGACCTCGTCCTCTGGCCCGAAAACAGCTCCGACCTCGACCCCCTGCTCGACCCCACCGTCGCCACCGCCCTACGCGACGCCGCCCGCACCGCCAAAGCACCCCTGCTCGTCGGCGCCGTCCTCGACGGACCCGGACCAGGCCACGTCCGCAACGCCGGCATGATCTGGACCGAAAACGGCTTCACCGGCCACATGTACGTCAAACGCCACCCCGTCCCCTTCGCCGAATACCTCCCCGGCCGCGCCCTGCTCACCACCCTCATCACACGCTTCGCCGACGACATGCCCAGCGACTTCGTCCACGGCACCACCGTCGGCACCCTCCCCGCCGCCGGCACCACCATCGGCGACGTCATCTGCTTCGAAGTCGCCTACGACACCCTCGTCCGCGACACCGTCAACCACGGCGCCGAACTCCTCGTCATCCAGACCAACAACGCCTCCTTCGGACGCAACGGCGAAAGCCAACAGCAACTCGCCATGTCCCGCCTCCGCGCCGTCGAACACGCCCGCACCACCATCCAGGTCTCCACCAGCGGACAAAGCGCCCTCATCACCCCCGACGGCACCATCGTCGCCCAAAGCGGCCTCTACCAACCCGCCGTCCTGACCGCCACCCTGCCGCTGCGCACCAGCCGCACCCTCGCCGACCGCGCCGGCATCCTCCCCGAGGCGGTGCTGCTCACCCTCGCCCTGGGCGCCATGATGGCGGGAGCGCTACGCCGCACCACCCGCACCACACCAGCCGGCACCACCTGACCGACCCCGCGACCAGCCCCACACCGGCACACGGCGCACCCGCAGCACCGGGCACTCGGACATGCCCCCCGAAACGGAGAGGAACCGCGTGGATCACCACAGCGTCGTCGTCTGCATCCCCACCTACAACGAGCGGGACAACCTCCCCGACACCGCCCGCCGGCTGCGCACCGCCAACCCCACCGTCGACCTGCTCGTCATCGACGACGCCAGCCCCGACGGCACCGGCCAGATCGCCGACGACCTCGCCGCCACCGACCCCCACATCCACGTCCTGCACCGCACCGAGAAATCCGGCCTCGGCACCGCCTACATCGCCGGCTTCACCTGGGCCCTCCAACACGGCTACACCGTCATCGTCGAAATGGACGCCGACGGCTCCCACCAACCCGAACAACTACCCCGCCTGCTCGCCGCCCTCACCCACGCCGACCTCGCCATCGGCGCCCGCTGGATACCCGGGGGAGAGGTCCACAACTGGCCCCGACGCCGCCTCCTGCTCTCCCGCGGCGCCAACCTGTACGTCCGCGCCGCCCTCGGCATGCCGCTGCGTGACGCCACCGCCGGCTACCGCGCCTACCGCGCCGACGTCCTACGCGCCCGCGACCTCACCCGCATCGCCAGCCAGGGCTACTGCTTCCAGGTCGACCTCGCCTGGCAGGCCTGGCGCGCCGGCTACCGCGTCACCGAAGTCCCCATCACCTTCATCGAACGCGCCCGCGGCACCAGCAAAATGAGCAACACCATCGTCGCCGAAGCCTTCTGGCGCGTCGGCCTCTGGGCCCTCACCCACCCCCGACGCCGCCCCACCCCCCGCCCCACCAGCAGCACCGCCAGCAGCACCCCCACACCCATCACCCCCGACCAGCACCACCCCACCACCACCCTCCCCAGCAACGCCACCACCAGCAGCTAACCCCCCACACACAGCAACCACACCCGCACATGCCAAAGGGTCGGGCACGCAACCACCGTGCCCGACCCATCACCCCACCACGGAAAACCCGACACCAGCACCCCCACGCCCACAGGCGCGACAGCACTCAGGCGCTACGACGCCCCTCGCCGGTACCCCGCAGCACCGCCAACCGCTCCGCCAGCACCTCCTCCAGATCATCAGTCGTACGACGCTCCATCAACATGTCCCAATGCGTCCGCGGCGGCTTCGCCTTCTTCGGCTCCGGCCGCTCACCATCCACAATCACCGACGCCCCACCGCACACCCGGCACTCCCACGTCGACGGCACCTCCGCCTCCGCGGCGAACGGCATCGTGAACTGGTGCCCGTTCGGACAGTCGTAGGACGCCGACTGGCGCGGAGCAAGCTCGGTACTGCGGTCCGTCTCATACGACACCGCACCAAGACGGCTTCCCCGCAGGATGCGCTCGCCCATATAACTCCTCCGAGCGTCGAGTCGTCAGCAACTACCACCCGACAACGATCCAGCCAGCCAAGACGTTCCCGCCCCGGAAGGACACCTACCACAATCATGAACCCCACCCGCCGACACCCCCCCACCAGCCCCCCACACACCCTGCACACCCTCACCCTCGGTGTCCTCCGCACCGCCGTCGGACTCGCCGCCCTCACCCGCGCCGTCGACATCCTGCGCCTCACCGGCATCGACCGCACCACCGCCACCCACCTCGCCTGGACCGCCCGCCTCGCCGGCATCCGCGACATCGCCCTCGGCGCCGGACTCCTCACCGCCCACACCACCGGCCGCGACACCCACCTGTGGATCACCGCCGGAATGCTCGCCGACACCGCCGACGTTTCCGTCTTCGCCACCGCCACCGCCCGCGGCCACCTCCCACCCGCCCTCGGCACCGCCATGACCACCGCCGCCCTCGGCGGCGCCGCCGCCGCACTACCCCTGCTCCGCCGCCACCAGCCCACAACCAACACAGGGGAGTAGCAGCCGAAACACCCCCACCAACCACCACCAGTCACCACCCGAAAGGACCCCACACCATGACCACCAGCAACACCCCCGACCAACAGCCCACCAGCAACGACACCACCAGCAAAATCGTCAAAACCGACGAGCAGTGGCGCGCCGAACTCGACCCCGACCGCTACGCCATCCTCCGCCAGGCCGCCACCGAACGCGCCTTCACCGGCACCTACACCTACAACAAGGACACCGGCACCTACCGCTGCGGCGCCTGCGGCGCCCCCCTGTTCACCTCCGACACCAAATACGACTCCGGCTCCGGCTGGCCCAGCTTCACCGAACCCACCGTCCGCGACGCCGTCACCCTCATCGACGACCACTCCCACGGCATGACCCGCACCGAAGTCCGCTGCGCCCGCTGCGACAGCCACCTCGGCCACGTCTTCCCCGACGGCCCCGGCCCCACCGGCGAGCGCTACTGCATGAACAGCCTCGCCCTCGACCTCGACCCCCACTAACCCCCCCAAAAAACCGCGCCGATAATGCACATTATGTCAAGTAGGGCAGTGGGCGAGACAACGATCATCGCGTCGCGCCGTCGATAGGGATCTTCCGGTGATGCCGACCGCGTGCAGCGCGGCCGGCATCACGACGGGGCGACGCCACGCACCCTCTCCCGCTCCTGGCCGGCCAGGAGAGCCATATGTCGCGTTCCATCTGGAAAGTGCGGAGTCAGCGCCCCCTCCCCCGGGTGCCTGTTAGTGATCTTAGTAGTTGATCAATGGGTCGTGTGAATGTCAACACTGTTGATTATCTTGGTGATGGACGGAGGGGTGCGAACGGTCGCCGGTGCACTTCCTGTGCCGGGCCGGGTGTCCGTCCGGCCCGCTGATCCTGACGCACGGCTGGCCGTGGACGTTCTGGCACTGGTGGAAGGTGCTCGACCCGCTCGCCGATCCGGCGGCGACCGCCGACCCTGAACCCCCACCCCGGGCCGGGTCAGTGCGGCGCGTCGGACCAGCGGTGCAGGATCGACACGTCGGCGACGAGGCGCACGCCGCTGCCGGCCGCCCAGTAGGCGGCGGTCGCGGCCAGGGTGCGGTGCAGTAGCCCGGCGGCCTGCTCGGCATGCCGCCGGGGGACGTGGACCAGCAGCTCGTCGTGCAGGCACAGCACGACGTCGCCGTCGAGTGCGGCCAGTTCGATGCGGACCGTCGCCGCCCAGGCCTTGAACAGCTCCGCGGCGGCTCCCTGCACGACGGCGTTGCGGGCGAACCGCCCGCGGGCGATCAGGGCCTGCGGGGTCGGCGCGGCGTCGTCCTGCGCGTCGGGCGCAGGCGGGTCCGTCAGTCCCCGGGCCGCCCCTGGCCCGGCACCGGCGGCCGCGGCGGGGGCCAGGGGGATCCGCCGGCCACCGAAGGTACGCAGGTCACGGCCCTCACGGCCGGCGCTGTCGGCGGCGTCCAGGAAGGCCAGCGCCGTGGGGTAGGCGCGCCGCATCCGGCGCAGCGCCTCGCCGGCCGAGCCGGTGGTCTGCCCGTACATCGCGGCGAGCATCGCGATCTTCGCGTCGGCGCGCGGGCGGCCCAGGTGCGCGGCGACGGGGGCGTACATGTCGTCGGCGTGGGTGGCACGGGCCAGCGCGGTGTCACCGGAGACGATGGCGAGCACCCGCGGTTCGATCTGGCCGAGGTCGGCGCGGACGAACACCCGGCCCGGCTCGGCGACGACCGCGATCCGCAGGTCCGCGGGCAGGTTGTGCAGGCCGGCCTGGGCGGTCATCCGACCGGCCCCGCCGTCGCTGCCGTGCCAGGCGCCGCGTAGCCGGCCGTCGACGCCGACGTGTTCGTCCAACCAGCGGTGGCCGTAGGTGGTGGCGATCCGTTCGGCGCGCCGCCAGGCGAGCAGGGCGCCGACGACGGGATGCGCGCCCCGCAGCGGTTCGAGGCGACCCGAACGGGTGTCGGGGACGTCGATACCGATGGTGCGCAGACCCGCCCGCACCGCCGCCGGGTTGCGCAGGTCGACCGGTGCGGGCAGGTGGGCGAGCACGGGCGCGTCGCGGCGGCGGCGGGCCGTGTGCTCGTCAGCGGGGGTGTGCGGGCGAGGGCCGATCAGCTCGTCGAGCAGTGCCTCGGCGACGGGCCTGGCCAGGGGCAGCCCGTCGCGTTCGAGTTCACGGGCGAGCAGTTCGGCGGCGGACTCCGACCAGGCGGTGAGCACGGACAGGGGGATGCGGCCCGGCTGGGGACGGCCATCGACCAGACGGCGCAGCGCCACCGTCTGGTGCTCGTGCACCGTCAGGGCGAGCTGGGCCAGCCGGGCGGCGCGACGCAGCGCCTGGGCGGCGGACGGGGCCCGGGCGAGCCAGTCGGCGTCGAGCTGACCGTCACCGCGTAGTGCGTCACCGTCGATCCCGATCTCACCGCCGACGCCGGCGTCGGCGTGGCCCGCCCCGGCCGAGACCGGCGCACGCAGGACGGCGTCGGCCCCGGTGTCGTCGCCGGAGGCCATCGTGGCGACATCCCAGAGATCAAGCTGCCCCGCGGCGGCCCGCATGGGACGGGTGGATCCCCGCGGCGGCGGTGGCGGCAGGCCCACGGCAGCCGCCCAGACGGCCGGTTCGTCGCCGCGGCGGCCCCCGTGCAGCAGGCGGTGCACGGCGGACAGATCCCAGCAGGCGGCCAGGCGCACCCGGGCCGCGAGCGCCATCTGCGTCGCGGGCCGCGACGACCACCACACCCAGCGGGGCCCGAGACGACGTTCGATCTCGGCGAGGTGGCGCCCGGCCTCGCCCGGGCCCGCGACGACCCCGAGCCCCGCCGGCCCGGGCGCCAGGCCTGCTGACCAGGCCAGCGCGAACCCGACGCCGGGCACGGCAACGATGGCCAGGGGATGGCGGGCGGGAAGCTGCGCCGCCCACAGCGCGGCGCACGGGTCAGATCCCGGTCGCGACAGGACACAGACCGGCGCCGAGGGCATGGGTCGATTCTGACCGGTGGGTCCGACAGTTCTCCCCCACCCCACTCGCCCTGCGGCCGGGTTTGTCATGCTGGGCCGGTGAGTGAGGTCAGCACGGGGCATGCGGATTCCCGACCATATGGCCGCCTGGCCGACACACCGGAGCCTGCCGGCGGCGCGGACTACGAGCGGTTTGCCGCGAACCTGCGTCATCTGTTGGATGCCGTGGGGGGCGCGCGGCTGCCGGACCCTCTGGTCAGCCGGGTGGCCGACCAGCTGGCCGAGCTCGGCGCGCAGCTCGCCCCGTTCGCTGTCGCGGAGAGCGACCGGGTCGCGGGGCGGCGCTTCGACCTGCCGGGGCGGGGCCAGACGATGGTGCCCGCCCTGCACTGGGACGAGGCCGACGCCCACCATGGCCGGTGCCGGCTGACATTCGGTCGCCATTACCTCGGCGGCGGTGGCGCGGCGCATGGTGGTGCGGTGCCCCTGGTGTTCGACGAGGCGCTCAGCGCGGTGGCCAACCGGGACCGGCCGATGGCCCGCACCGCGTATCTGCACGTCGACTATCGTGCGATCGTGCCGATCGACACCGAGCTGTGGATCGACGTGGAGGTCGACCGCGTCCAGGGCCGCAAGTGCTATCTGCGCGGCGGACTGCACCATGGCGATGTCCTGTGCGCGCAGGCCGAGGCGCTGTTCGTCGAACTCAGGCCCGGGCAGCCCTGACACCGGCCTCACCCCTGGTGTCGGCGCCCTCCTCCCCCGGGTGCACTCGTCCCAGGTAGGTTTCGCCAGCATGATCGTTTTCCTGCCGGCGGAATGGCGTCAACGCCGTTGATTATCTTGGTCGGGGATGGTCTGGGCGGTGGAGTACCGTCGGGCGCGCCCGGGTGCACCGCTGGACGTGGTCTACCGCTGGACGTGGTCTGCGGCGACGCGACAGGCGAAATGCCAGCGTTCGAAACGTGAACCGGTGAGAATCCCGGTCTACGGGGATATAAGGGTTCGGGGGAAAGGTGGCCGGATGGCGGGGCGGGACAGTGAGTACGAACGTCCCATCCTGCTTGCCTGCGGCGGCTGCGACGCCCGGTGGACCGCGCTGACCGCCGCACACTGCCCGACCTGCCATACGACGTTCGCCAGCGCCACCAGCGGGTTCGACGCCCATCGGGTCGGCGGTACCTGCCAGCCGCCACCGCGGGTGGGGCTGCACGAGGACCGCGGCTACTGGCTGCTCGCCGACGAGCGCGCCCCGGGCCGGGTCCTGCACGCCGAACCACCGGACACGATCACCCGCCGCATGGCCGGCTGACGGGGCCGGGCCGCTCCCCCGCACCACGCGGCTGGCCAGGGCGGACGGCGGGCGGGGCCGCTCGGTCGGCCCCTGGCGCCGATCCCGGACGGCGCCGCGGTGCGGTGGGCCGCGAGGATCAGGCACGATCAGGAGACCATGACTCTCGCCGACCACCTTCCCCCGCGTGTCGCCGGCGCTCCGGCTGCCCCCGGCGCCCCCGCGCTCACCACCTCCGCCCTCACCGCCACGATCGCCGCCGAGCCGGATCCGGACGCCCTCTACGACGCGTTCACCGCGTGGACGTCCGAGCAGGGCCTGGAGCTGTACCCGGCGCAGTCGGAGGCTCTGATCGAGATCGTGTCCGGGTCGAACGTCATCCTGGCGACGCCGACCGGGTCGGGCAAGAGCCTGGTCGCGGCCGGGGCGCACTTCGCGGCGCTGGCCGCGGGGCGGCGCACGTTCTACACGGCGCCGATCAAGGCGCTGGTAAGCGAGAAGTTCTTCGCCCTGTGCGCGATGTTCGGGGCGTCGAACGTCGGGATGATGACCGGTGACGCCAGTGTCAACGACACGGCGCCGATCATCTGCTGCACGGCGGAGGTCCTCGCGAACATCGCGCTGCGCGACGGGGTCGCCGCGGACGTCGGCCAGGTGGTGATGGACGAGTTCCACTACTACGCCGATCCCGACCGGGGCTGGGCCTGGCAGGTGCCGCTGCTGGAACTGCCGAACACCCAGTTCGTGCTGATGTCGGCGACCCTGGGCGACGTGTCGCGGTTCGAGACGGATCTGACCCGACGCACCGGGCGGCCGACGGCGGTGGTCAGTTCGGCGCAACGTCCGGTGCCGTTGTTCTACCGGTTCGTCACCACGGCGTTGCACGAGACGATCGCCGAGCTGCTCGAGACCCGCCAGGCCCCGGTGTACGTCGTGCACTTCACCCAGGCGCAGGCGCTGGAACGGGCGCAGGCGCTGATGAGTGTGAACGTGTCGTCGCGGGGTGAGAAGGACGCGATCGCGGCGGCGATCGGTGGGTTCCGGTTCACCGCCGGGTTCGGGAAGGTGCTTTCCCGGCTGGTGCGTCATGGCATCGGGGTGCATCACGCGGGGATGCTGCCGAAGTACCGGCGGCTGGTCGAACAGCTCGCGCAGGCGGGGCTGTTGAAGGTGATCTGCGGGACGGACACCCTCGGGGTGGGCATCAACGTGCCGATCCGCACGGTGGTGTTCACCGCCC
Source organism: Frankia sp. AgPm24 (assembly GCF_023243055.1). NCBI lineage: Bacteria > Bacillati > Actinomycetota > Actinomycetes > Frankiales > Frankiaceae > Frankia > Frankia sp. AgPm24. The sequence continues at coordinate 9,103 of NZ_JALKFW010000198.1, forward strand.
TGTCGAAGTACGACGGGACGAAGGTGCGGCTGCTGACCGCCCGGGAGTTCCACCAGATCGCCGGACGCGCGGGGCGCGCCGGGTACGACACCGTCGGCAATGTCGTGGTGCAGGCCCCGGAGCATGTGGTCGACAATCTGAAGGCGCTGGCGAAGGCCGGGGACGATCCGAAGAAACGGCGCAAGGTGGTGCGCAAGAAGCCACCGGAGGGCAGTGTCGGCTACGGCGAGCCGACGTTCGACCGGCTCGTGACGGCCGAGCCGGAGCCGTTGACGTCCCAGTTCACCGTGTCGCACGCGATGCTGCTCAACGTGATCAACCGGCCCGGTGACGCGTTCGCGTCGATGCGCCATCTGCTCACCGACAACCATTCCGACCCCGCCACCCAGCGGCGGCTGATCCGCCGGGCGATCGCGATCTACCGGGCCCTGCTGGCCGCCGGTGTGGTGGAACGTCTCGACGGCCCGGACGAGCTGGGGCGCACGGTGCGGATCACCGGGCAGCTGCAGCTCGACTTCGCGCTCAACCAGCCGCTGTCGCTGTTCGCGCTGGCGGCGCTGGAGCTGCTCGACCCGGCGGCGCCCGGCTATGCCCTCGACGTGCTGTCGGTGTTGGAGTCGACGCTGGACAATCCCCGCCAGGTGCTGCACGCCCAGCTCAGCCGGGCCCGCGGCGAGGCGGTCGCGGCGATGAAGGCGGAGGGTGTCGAGTACGACCGGCGGATGGAACTGCTCGAGGAGGTCACCTATCCGCAACCGCTGGCCGAGCTGCTCGGCGCGGCGTACGCGACCTACCGGCAGGGCCATCCCTGGGTCGACGACTACGAGCTGGCGCCCAAGTCGGTGGCCCGCGAGCTCTACGAACGGGCGATGACGTTCGCCGAGTACGTGTCGTTCTACGGGCTGGCCCGTTCGGAGGGGCTGCTGCTGCGCTATCTGGCCGACGCCTACAAGGCGCTGCGCCAGACGGTGCCCGAGGACGCCCGCACCGAGGAGGTCAGCGATCTCACCGAGTGGCTGGGGGAACTGGTCCGCCAGACCGACTCGAGTCTGCTCGACGAGTGGGAGCGGCTCAGTGATCCGGGCTCCCCCGCCGACGCGGCGCTCGCGGCGGCGGCGCTCGACGATCGACCGCCGGCGGTGACCGGTAACCCACGGGCGTTTCGGGTGCTGGTGCGCAACGCGTTGTTCCGCCGGGTGGAGCTCGCCGCCCTGCGCCGCTGTGACCTGCTTGGGGAGCTGGACGGGCCGGCGCCGGGCGGGTCCGGGGTGGCGGGTTCGACGTTCGACGCCGAGCGGTGGCAGGCGGCGCTCGAGGGCTACTACGAGGAGTACGACCGGATCGGCACGGGTCCGGACGCACGCGGCCCCGCGATGCTGCTGCTGAACCAGGACGGGCCGGTGTGGACGGCCCGGCAGATCCTCGACGACCCGGCCGGGGACCATGACTGGGGGATCAGCGCGGAGATCGACCTGGCCGCCTCCGACGAGGCCGGCGTCGCCGCCGTGCGGGTCACCGCGGTGGACCGTCTCTGATCCCCGACATGGGGGCGGGTGGGGCGGTGGCGACGGGAACGGCGCGGGGGACGGCGCGGTCGTCGGTGCTGATGGCCCTGGGCAGGCCGAGGCCGACCGCCCGGGCCGCGGCGTCGGCGTCGACCGGGTTGGTGAGGATCATGTACTCGTCCAGCTCGTTCATGATGCGCAGGACGTGGTCACGGATGGCCTGGTGGCGCCGGTTGAGGTGTGGGGACAGCCAGATGGCGCTCACCGCGTGGTCGACGGTGACCGATGTGATCGGCAGGATACTCATGATCATCAGGTTCGCGTCGGCGGCGCCGAAGTCGGCCACCCCCACGTCGATGCCGGTCGCGATCAGGTCGTTCAGCGGGCCCAGGCAACTGTCGATGTCGAAGCCCCGTTCGGCGCCGTAGAGGTCCGCGATGACCTCTTCCGGGCGCAGGCTGCCGTCGTCCATCGCCGCGCGCAGCGCGTCCAGCACCGTCGCCGCCACGGGTACGCCGGCCAGTATCGGCAGGTACACCGGCGGCGGGGTGGTGGGGCTGGCGCGCAGCCGGGGGAGGTCGGCGACGACGCGCGCCAGGGCGGCGGCGGTGAGCAGGGGGATCAGCTGCGTCTGCTCGTTGGTGGGGACCAGGGTGACGGCCGGCAGATCACCGTGTTCGGGGTGGCACCAGCGCAGCTGCGCCTTCGCGCCGACCGCGTGGCCGTCGCGCACGTCCACGACCGGGCTGTAGCGCATCCGCAGCGAGCCCTCGCCCGGATCCCCGCGCAGCGCGCGCAGCAGCGCGACCCTCGGGGACATGCTGGCGGGATTGTTCTCCAGACTCGGGTCGTAGAGGGTGAGGCTGCCCTTTCCGGCGCGTTTCGCCGCGTACATGGCCGCGTCGGCGCGGTGCAGCAGACTCTCGGAGGACGGTTCCTCCCACGCCTCGGCGACGACCAGGCCGACACTGGCGCGCACGCTGTGACGCACGCCGGAGAGCACCGTGGGTGCCCGCACCGCGGCGAGCACCCGGCTGCCGATGGTCGCGGGAGTGTCGCCGCCGGGTACCAGCAGGATCGCGAACTCGTCGCCGCCGAGGCGGGCGACGGTGTCCCCGGCGCGCACCGCGTGGGTCAGCCGGCTGCCGGTGACCTGCAACAGCCGGTCGCCGGCAGCATGACCGAGGGTGTCGTTGACCCGTTTGAAGTCGTCCAGGTCGACGTAGATGACGGCGAAGGAGCGGCCGTCGTCGCGTTGGCCGGCCAGGGCGGCGTGGAGCCGGTCGGCGAACAGGGCGCGGTTGGCGAGGCCCGTCAGCGGATCGTGGTAGGCCTGCTGCTGCAGGCGTTGTTCACTGCTCTCCAGGCGGTGCAGCAGACCGACGTTGTCCGCCAGAGTGATCATCTGGCGGGCGAGGACCAGGACGGGCAGGGCCAGCAGCGCGACCACGTCCACGACGTCCAGCCCGCCACCGACGGACACGTCGACCAGGGCGATGAGGCTGGCGGTGGCCAGTGGTAGCAGCGGCAGCAGGATGTGCGCCCAGCGTTTCGTGAACGGGCCGGGTCCGGGTGACGCACCGACGTCGGCGCGGGCGCGGGCGGGGGCGTGTTCGGGGGCCAGGCAGGCCAGCAGCAGGCACCAGCTGGCCAGCAGCCAGGCGATCTCCGAGCCGGAGCGCAGGACGACATGCTGGACGGCGACGTTCGCGGTGTAGAGGAGCAGGCTCGCGGAGATCCCGGTGAGCGCGACGGAGAGCAGGACGAAACCGGTGGTCGCCGCCGGCCGGCGAAAGATCCATAACAGTGCGGTGGTGCAGACCAGCACCTGGCTGAACACGCACAGGACGAGGGCGGTGACGAAGTGTTCGGTGTCGCCCACCCTGTTGTCGACGATCCGGTGCAGGAACAGCGCCCAGGCCAGCAGGTTCACCGAGCCGACGACGATGAGACTGTCCAACAGGGTGGTGAGCCACCAGCGGTGGCCCACCAGCACCCGTCGTTCGGCGGCGGCTCCCGGCGCGTGTATCGGGTAGGCCAGCAGCGCCACCAGCGCGCAGCCCACGATCGGCAGGAACAGCAGATAGTCGTAGCCGAGGTGTAACTGGTCGGACAACGGCCCCCTGGTCGGGGAGATGAACACCGCGGCCAGCGCGGCGAGACCGATCGCGAGGTCCACCGCCGCCACCAGCAGACGCCAGGTGCGGTGGCGGCCGCGCGCACGGCATCCGGTGCGTACGGCGACGGCGCACGCGAGCAGCAGGACGACGGCGATCACCGCGCGCAGCACCCGCGGCGCGACGGTGTCGGGCAGGAGCAGCACCCCGGGGCAGATCACGGCGCAGCTCACCAGCGCGATCACCAGCCAGATCCGCATCGTGGGCGTCAGGCGCCGGGCGGTCGGCGGCGCCGACAGGTGCACCGTCCGCCCGGATTCGCGGTGCGACGCGGGTGGACGGCCCGTGTCCCACCCGGAGTTCGGATCGACACCACGGTCGACGCGACGCGGGGACGTCCCCGGGCTGGGATCGAACAGCGGCTCGGCGACGGGAGCGACCGCGACGACAGGAGCGTCGCGGGTGGAGCCGGTCGGTGCGGTGGAGCCCGGCGGTGCGCTACCGCGCGCGCCGATGCTCGACCGGTCGGATCGGGACATCATGACTTCGTTGGATTTCGTCGTGATCACCTCGCCCTGTCCGGCCAGGCCAGCTGGACGACTCTCCCTTGCCCGAGCCACCCCGTGTTCCTGCCCGGCCCGAGGGGTTCCTGACGCATGGAGAAGGACGCGCTTCTCAGCGTGACCCCTTGTACGTATGGCAACCGGCCCCTCGCGGGCCCCGCCACCCCGCCCCGCCACCCCGCCCCGGTGCGCGGCCCGGACGTGCCACCTGCCGCCGGGGTCACCCCCGTTCGCGGCCGCGGCGACCACCTCGAGCAGTATCGTCACACTGTGAGCACCGTACGGGTTTTTCTGCTGGATGACCACGAAATCGTCCGCCGGGGGATCCGGGAGATGCTGTCCGAGACCGGCGACATCGACGTGGTCGGTGAGGCCTCGACGGCCGCCGAGGCGCTGCGCCGTATTCCCGCGACCCGGCCGAGCGTGGCCGTGCTGGACGCCCGCCTCGAGGACGGCAACGGTATCGACGTCTGCCGGGATCTGCGTTCCGCGCATCCCGAGATCGGCTGCCTGATCCTCACCTCGTACGACGACGACGACGCCCTGTTCGCCGCGATCATGGCCGGGGCGGCCGGTTACCTGCTCAAGCAGATCAAGGGCACCGACCTGGTCGGGGCGATCCGCACCATCGCCTCGGGGCGGTCCCTGCTCGACCCGGCGGTCACCCAGCGGGTCCTCACCCGGCTGCGCGAGGGGCCGGCCGAGGATCGCAAGCTCTCCACGCTCGGCGAGCGGGAGCGTCAGATCCTCGTGCTGATCGCCGAGGGGCTGACCAACCGGCAGATCGCCGGGCGTATCCACCTCTCGGAGAAGACGGTCAAGAACTACGTGTCGGCGATCCTGGAGAAGCTCGAGCTGTCCAGCCGCACCCAGGCCGCCGTCTACGCCACCCGCATCGACAAGTAGCCAGCCAGCCAGCCAGCCAGCCCACCGGAGCACCGGAGCACCGGAGCACCGGAGCGCCCGGTCCCGCGGGGCGGGGCTCGGCTGCCGCTAGTCGAGGTGGTTCAGGACGGTCTGCAGCGCCTCGGCCACGGACACCGCGGTGCGCACCACCGTCGCCGACGGCCACGGGTCGGCCCGGGCCGCCATCGCCTGGTGGATGGCCCCGGTCGCCTCGCTCGCGGCGGGTCCGGCGGCGATCCGCCGGGCGATCCGGGCGGCGGCGACCTCCGGCGCGGTCACGCAGTGCAGCTCCACCAGATCGGCGCAGACCTCACCGGCGAGCTGCGCGGCGATCGTGCGGTGCCCGGCGCTGGAGAACGAGGCGTCGAGGACCACGCTCTCCCCCCGGCACAGCGCCGCCCGGGCCCGCCGCAGCATCTCCGTGTAGGTGGCGTCGGTGATCTCCGGGGCGTACCGGCCGACACCGAACGTGCCCTCGTCGGGGCTGGCCGGCTCGCCGGCGAGTTCCCGGCGGATGATGTCGCTGCGCAGCAGGACCCAGTCACCGACCTCGGCCAGCCGGCTGGCCAGCGTCGTCTTCCCGGTGCCGGGCAGGCCACCGACGACGGCCAGGCGTACCCGTCCGGAACGCAGATGCCGGTGGGCGACGGCCAGCAGCCGCCGGGCCCGCTCGGCGGCGTCCGGATCGCCCTGCCCGTGCGCACAGGCCATCCGGGCCTGGTCGAACGCCCGGTAGGCGACATAGAAGTGCTGCAGGGAACGGGGATGGACCTCGCCGCTGAACTCGCGGTAGTCCTCCAGGAAGTCGGCGGCCTCCTCGGCCGCGCCCAGCCGCTCCAGGTCCATCGCCAGCGACGCGACATCGCCCAGGATGTCCCCGGCGCGGGCCAGCGGGTCGCTTTCGACACAGTCGAGGATCCGCGGGCCGTCGTCGAGGCAGAAGATGTCCTCGGCGAGCAGGTCGCCGTGGCCGTCGCGAATCCAGCCGGCCCGGGTCCGTTCGGCGAGCAGCTCACCGCGTCCGGCCAGGTAGCGCAGCGCCAGCCGGCCGATGTCGTCGACGACGGCGGCGTCGAGCTGGCTGCCGCGAAACACCGAGATGCCGGCCAGACCCTCCCGCCAGCGGGCCTCCAGCGCCGCCCGCTCCCCCGCCGCGGCGATCCGTGGGGACGTCTCGCACCGCTGGTGGAACACCGCCAGCGCCCGGGCGATCGAACGCAGCAGCGGCGCGAGCCGCGCCCCCCGGCGCACCAGCGTGGACAGCTGACGGCTCGCCGGCATCCGCCGCATCACCACCAGATGGTCGAGCAGGGTGCCGGCGTCGTCGTACAGATCGGCGACTCCCAGGTAGACATCGGGTGCCAGCCTGCGGTTGAGCGTCACCTCGGCGGCGCACAGCTGTTCGCGTTCGCGCAGTTCGGCGGCGGTGGGCGGGCCGGCGGGCAGGGGCTTGCGACGTTTGTAGGCCCGGTCGGCGGTCAGGTACAGCACCGCCCCGTGGGTCTCCCGGATGGACGCTGCGGCGAGGTCGGCGAGCTGCGGGGCGCGCAGCCGGGGCGGTCCCGCCCCGGGGACGGCCGGGACCGGGACGCCGGTCGGACCGCGACTGTCACCGGCACCTGCGCCGGGCAGCGCATCCCGCACATACTGGACGGTCATCGCCTCTCCCGGGGGTTACGTGAAACTCTCGCGGACGACGCCCGTTCCACCGTCGAACAGTCGAACTGCGGCCTTTGCTGGTTCTCACTGGTCATGCTCTCCGGCGGACGCCACGCGCACGACCGCCAGAGGTAGCCTCCCCGAAGGACGTTCGGACCACCGCCGGTGGTCATCCGTCCCGCACCCGATCGCCGGCCCGGTCGCCGGGCCCGATCGCCGAACGACGTTGCCCGCCGGCCCGCCAGACGCGTTCCTCGTACGTCGCGGGAACGGCAACGACACCTGTTCGTCCGTGCTCACCCGGCGTCGCGGGCCTTTCGTGCGCTCAGTGTTGCCCGTGTGCTCAGTGCTCCTCGAACTCCCGCAGGAACGCGCCGCGGCGCGCGGTCGTCCGCTGGACGAGACGTTCCGCGTGGGCGAACGCCTCGTCGTCGAGCAGCAGATCCGCGCAGTACCGGTCGAGCAGCACCGCGAGGGTACGCAGCACCTCACGCAGCTGCGCCGGATCCGCCGCCGTCCACCGCCAGGTGTTCTCCCGCAGCCCGTGGACGGCCTGGAGAACATCCTGGACGCCCAACGCCCGCGGGTGCTCCCCCGCGTCCACCGGAGCCGGTTCCCGCAGGCCGACCTGGGCACCCAGCGCCCAGCACGACCAGGGATCGCAGGCCACGTCCAGAACCCGCCGCCCGCTGGCGAACAGCACATGCCAGCAGGTTCGTTCCGCCAGGTACAGGCCGTACCTCTCCGCGAACGGTTCGAGGATCTCCATCGCGGCCTGGGCGAACTCCGCCGTGGCCGCCCCGCCGCCCGCCTCCGCACCCGCCGCGTCGTCGTACATGCGCGCACACCGCCTTCCAGGCTGTTCCCATCCCGGCTGCGGCCCGTCACCTCCGGGCCACGGCGAACGCCGCAGATGGACTCAGGGTGAACTGTAGAAGACGCCACGGCGCGGCGGGTGGCGAAACCGTACGGATTTCACGCCGGCCGCCGATTGTCGAGGCCACCCGCACACCCGACTCCGCCCGGCGCGCGTCCGCGCCCCCACGGTGACCCGGCCCGGGCGTGCGCACCGGCGACTCCCGGCGGCGCGCTCCCCCGGGGAAACGATCCGGTGCCGGGCGCGGTGTCCTCGGCGACGTGGGGCACTTTGGGGCCGTTCGCCGCGGACCACCGGCGTCGCCCTGGTGAGGCCGAGCCGGCGCCGTCAGTCGTACCCGTCCCCCGCGTCATGACCCCAGGCGCTGAACCTGTCGCGCTGCGCAGCGAGTCGCCCAACGGACAGCTTGCGATGTGCCAGCCCAGGTCGCGGGACCCGCGGGCCCCGATACCATCGCCTCGATCACCGCGCGGGGGGCGCCGCGGCAGCCGGACAGCCAGAGATCTTCGATCTTTGGCGACCGTCCAGGCGCCACGCCTCAGGCCGCGGGCAGCGCACATCCTGGGAGCACACGATGACCACGCCATGGCAACCGCAGGACGCACAGGGACACCCGAATCCCGGCCAGCCCGGCGGCTACACCGATCCGAACTGGGCCGAGCAGGGCGGCTACCAGGGTCAGCCGGGTCAGGGCGGCTACCAGGGTCAGCCGGGTTACGGCGGTCAGCCCGGCTATGGCGCTCAGCCGGGCTATCCAGGTGGCTACCAGGGCCAGGGCGGGCCCGGCTACGGGCCTCCCCCCGGCTATGGGCAGCCCGCCCCCTTCGACTCCAACGCCCCGTTCGGCCGCCATCCGGTCACCGGTGAGCCCTACTCGGAGAAGCAGAAGCTCACCGCCGGCCTGCTGCAGATCCTGCTCGGTGGGGTCGGCGCCGGCCGGTGGTACCTGGGCAACACCGGCATCGCCCTCGCCCAGCTGTTCACCTGCGGCGGCCTTGGTATCTGGGCGCTCATCGACGGAATCATGATGCTCACCGGCAGCGTCCGCGACAAGCAGGGCCGGCCGCTGCGTGACTGAGCGGCTCCCGTCCCCGTCGGCGTTCACGGGGACACCCCTGTCGCCGGCGGAGACGGGACCGCCACCCGCACCGCCACCGCCACGGTCGCTGTCGTCCGAGCGGGTTCGACGACGTCGGATGGCCGCCGCCGTGCTGGCCGGCGCCGCGCTGGGCCTCACCTACGTCTACGGCCACGACCCGCACGACCCGACCGTGGCGATGCCCACCTGTCTGATCCGCCATGTCACCGGCCTGGACTGCCCGGCCTGTGGAACCCTGCGCCTCACCTACGATCTCCTGCACGGCCGCTGGGCGCAGGCCGGCCATGACAACCTGTTCGTTCTGGCCGGGGCGCCCCTGCTCCTCGGCCTGCTCGTGCGCCAGACCCGGGCGGTCTGGCGGGGCCGCCGCGCCCCGCTGCCCCCCGCGCTCGCCTACGGCCTGGGCGCGACCGCCCTGACCTGGATGATCATCCGTAATCTCCCCGGATGGCCGCTGTGACCTCGCGGGTTCGTCCGGACGGCGTCTGACCTTCCCCTGGAGAAGCGCGGCGGAACGTCGTCAACGCCGTTGATTATCTTGGTCGGGCGTCCTGGGCGTCCTGGGCGTCGATGTCGGGGGTCGCCTCGATGCCGGGCGCGGGGAAGGCCACCGTCTCGATCATGGTGCGCAGGTGGGGTGGCAGGGGGGTGGGCAGGCCGTCCACCAGGTGGACGATCACCGCGTCGCTCAGGCCCAGGCACACCGAGTCGAGGAAGAGGCCGGCGCTGTGGGTGAACGAGGTGGTGCCGAGCCGCGAGACGCCGATCCCGATCGTGTAGGTGCCCGGGAACGGCGCCTCGGCGAGATACTGGGTGCTCACCTGGGCCACGACCAGCGAGAAGGAGCGCCGTGCGGGTGGTGCCTCCGGGAAGACACGCAGGTCGACGGCCACCCGGGCGTCCTCGTAGTAGGAGGAGAGGGCGACGTTGTTCAGATGCCCGTTGACATCCATGTCGCTGAACCTGGCGATGACGGCGTGGCTCAGCGGGTAGCTCGCGAGGCTCAGTCGAAGCGGGTCGCGTCTGGGGTCCATGCCGACACTGTGCCGAGACCCGGTTCCACCGTGGCCGGCACGCGAGTAATCTCTCACCGCCGCTCAACGATCCCCGCCCGCCGCCTCCCTGTCCGTCATGTCCCCGACCCCGGCCCCGGCCCCGTCCGCGCGGATCGCCGGTCCCTGTTGCCCATCCTGCGGGTGGACGAGGACGCCGGCCACGAAGGTGCACCGGACGTGCCCAGCCCGCGGATCCGCCAGGACGTCGGTCAGGCCGGGGCGCAGCAGCACCAGGTCGGCGGGCGCGCCGGGCCGGATCGTGCGTAGCCGGGCGGGATCGTCCGGGTGGCCGAGGAACAGGGCCAGCGCCGTCACCGCGGGCAGCCGTTCGTCGCCGCCGAGCAGGGTTCCCGCCGCGGTGCTGCGCCGCACGGCCGCGCGGACAGCCGCCCAGGGATCGGCCCCGCCGAACGGTGTGTCCGTCCCACCGGCGAGGCGCACCCCCGCCCGGACCAGGGACGCCGCCGGGTAGAGCGACCCCGGGTCCTCGTCGTCGACGTCCACCAGGTACCGGTCGCCCCGCTCGGCGACGAAGTTCGGCTGGGTGACGACGGTCAGTCCCCGTTCGCGCAGCTCGCCGTACAACTCGGACGGCAGCACCGCCCCATGCTCGATCCGATCACCACCCCCACCTCCATCATCACCGCCCCGACCGCTGGTGCCGGCGACCGTGGTGGTGGGTTCCCGCGCCGCTGACCGGCCCGAGACGGGTACGGCGGCGGCGAGGGCGGCGAGGGTCAGCACCGTCTGCACCCGGGTGACGCAGTGCACGGCCACGGGATGACCGGCCAGGTGCGCGGCGTCGATCCGGGCGGTGAGACCGTCCAGTTCCGGCAGCCGGTCGTCATCCAGGATGATCTTGACTGGCCCGTCGACGACCCCGGGACGCGTGGGCGGTCCGAGATGTGCGGGTGGCACGGGGGGTCCGGGGGGGCTGGGTTCGCAGGGTGCGGGGGCGGGTTCGGGGCGCATCAGGACGAGTCGTTGGGGCAGGGCGCCGTGGCGGGCGGCCTCGACGAGCAGCGTGCGTTCGGCGGGGCCGCGTCCGGGCGTGGCGTCGGTGAATCCGGTGACGCCGCGGGCGGCGGCCTGTCGTCCGACGGCGGCCAGATCGAGGGTCACCGGTGGGATGGCCGGGTTGGCGCGCAGCCAGTCGTCCATCCGCCACAGGCGCCCGGTGGGTCGTCCCGACGCGTCGCGTTCCACTCCGGGCAGCGGACAGTCCGCCACCCCGGCGCGCGCGATCGCCGCCGAGTTCAGCACCCACAGCGCTCCCCCGCGATGCTGAAGCCGCACCGGACGGTCCCCGCACAGGTCGTCCAGGGCGTCCCGGTCGAGCTCACCCGCGACCGACGGGTGGTAACCGACAGCGCGCACCCAGCCCTGTCCCGCCGGGGGTCGGCCGGCGCGCAGGGCCGCGCCCAGTCCCCCGCGGTCGACGACGCTCGGCGGGCCCACCCGGACCGACCGGAGGGCGGCCGCCTGGGACATCAGGTGCACGTGATGATCGTGTAGTCCGGGGAGCAGCGCGCCACCGGCGGCGTCGATCACCGGCTGCCCGGGCAGTGCCGGCAGCCCCGGCGCGCTGACCTCGACGATGTGTCCGGCGGCGATCCGCACGTCGACCAGCGGCGGTCCGCCGTGCGGTGGCGCGTCCAGCGACAGGACCGTCGAGGGCCGGGTCGGGAATGCCTGGCAGCGGCGGATCAGGAATCCGTCGGCGCCACCTGTGGAGTTCTGCGTACGGCCCATTGCGACCACCCTATGGTCGCCGCCCTCCGCTCGGTCGCCGGCGAAGCGCTCACCGCCGACGCCGAGGTCACCGCAGGCCCGGAGGGCAGGGCCGGTGCAGAAGGCACGGCGGGGGCGGGGGTGTTGGCGAAGGGGATGAGGCGGCGCGGGGGGAGGCGACGGGCGCGGTGGCGGGCGCGGACCGGGGCGAGGATCGCGGCGAGGGTGGCGAAGACCGCGGCGAGGCCGGCGATGGCGAAGACGGTCCGGAAGGCGGCGAGGGTGGGGACGGGACCGACGGTGGTCGCGACCGACAGCTGACCGAGGATGGCGGCGACGGCGGCGCTGCAGGTCGCCTGGCCGACCATCCGCATGAGAACGGTGATGCCGCCGGCGGCGGCGGTCTGTCCGCGGGGCACCGCCTGGACGGTCAGCATGGACACACCCGAGTAGGCCAGGGCGGTACCGGCGGCGACCACCACCCCACCCAGGATGATCATGATGAGGTGGTGGCTGTCGGCCAGGCGGAGCAGGTAGCCGGCGGTCAGGATGTTCGTGCCGAGCAACAGGGTGGTCCGCGGGCCGCGGGTGGCGGTGATCCACGCCGACAGGGGGGAGAGCGCGGCCATCACCAGCCCCGCGGGCAGCAGGCACAGTCCACCGGCCAGCACCGACAGGCCCAGGCCGTAGCCGGCCTCCTTCGGCACCTGGACGAGCAGGGCGGTGCACATCGCGTTGGCGTAGAAGGCGAAGCCGACGCCGAGCGCGGCGAGGTTGGCCATCAGCACCGGACGGCGGGCCGCCAGGCGCAGGTCCACCAGCGGATCGACGGTGCGGACCTGCCGGCGGGCCCACCCGACGAGGATCACCAGGGTCGCGGTCGCCAGGCCCAGCACCTGGAGGCGCAGGGGTCCGCCGGCCGCGGCCCGGGAGACGGTGAGCAGCCCGCACAGCAGGCCGGCGGCGAGTCCGACGGCGCCGTGGGTGTCGAAGCGGGCCGGTTCGCGCACCGGTGACTCCCGCACGACCATCCGCGCGGCGACCAGCAACGTCAGGCCACACGCGGCGATCACCCAGAACATCACGTGCCAGTCGGTGTACTGGACGATCAGCGCCCCGAACGGGATGCCGACGACCGCGCCCACCCCCACCGTCGCGCTCATCATCGCCACGGCCGCCCCCACCCGGGCCGCCGGCAGTTCGTCGCGCAGAATGCTGATCGACAGCGGCACCACCGCCAGGCAGGCGCCCTGCATGCCCCGCCCCGGGATGAGCAGCCACAGCTGTGAGGACACCGCGCACAGCAACGATCCGGCGACCAGGACCCCGAGGGCGACCAGCAGCATCCGCCGCTTGCCGACGATGTCCCCCGCCCGGCCGAACAGGGGTGTGACCACCGCCGCGACCAGCAGTCCCACGGTGATCAGCCAGCTGGCGCTGGTGGCCGAGGACCCGGTCAGCCGCGGCAGCGCTGGCAGCAACGGGACGAGCCAGACCTGCGCGACCGCGGTCAGTACCCCACCGGCCCCGAGGACGACGGCGAGCCGCCGTCCGCGCCCGGCACCGACCGCGACCAGCGGCACGGTGGGGGCGGCATCGATCGGATGCAGGGCAGGTACGTCCACAGGGCTCCTCGTGCAGGTCCGCAGGCCCCTGGCCCTGGGACGCTGCGATGGCCCCGGGGATGACCCACCGGCACAGTGAACGGCCCGTAACTTTCGAAGGTCAACGCCATCCCCACCGGCGCACCCCCGCCCCCACCTGCATCCATGCAGGTCACAGCCCCACCGGGGGTGGACCTCCTCCCCCCGTACCGCCAACCACCTCGGTGCCCGCAGGCACCCCCACCCCCGCCCCCCGCCCTCTCCGGCCCTCCGTCCGGGCTGTTGGGCACGTTTCCGGCCATGGTGGAGGGGCCGCGGGCACGGACCCGGACGCGGCAAACCCCTGTTTCAGGGCATGCCGCAGGGGGGAACGACCGCGATCCCGTCCAGCCGTGGCCGACCGTCGAGGTGTCGCCTACGGTGCGCAACCAGGCGGAGGCGCCGCGGGAGGTTACGCGGTGGGATGTGTGGGCGCGGGGTGCAGTTCGGTGCGCAGTTCGTGGGCGCCGCCGGGCAGGGCGATCTCGTAGTAGAGGCGGCGGGCGCCGTCCGGCAGGGTGAGGACCGTGACGTAGCGCAGGGCGCCGTCGCCGACGGTGGCGGACGCGGCGGGTGCGGTACCGAGGGCGTGGAAGCGCTCGGGGGTGGTGCCGACGGCGAGACCGGTGCGTTCGGCCCAGTTCTGTGCGGCGGTGGCGCGTCCGTCGTAGTAGGCGACGGGCTGGGGGCCGTCGGTGAGGACGGCGGTGATCCGCACACCGCGGGCGTCCCAGTGGCCGGGGCGGGGGGACAGGGCGGTGCCGGTGAACGTCCAGTGGACGCCGTCGTCGCTGGTGGCGTGGCGGCTGTCCATCCGGTCGGTGGCGTTCGGGTCCTCGAGGGGATGGCAGGAGGCCCACAGCTGCCAGCGGCCGTCGAGCCAGGTGACGACCGGGTCCTTCACGGCGAGGCTGGCCGGGTCGCCGGCGAGGACGGTCCGCCGGGTGGACGGGTCGAACTCCTCGGGTGTGTCGGCTTCGAGCAGGTCCACCCACCAGTGGGGGCCGCCCTGGGCGGCGCAGCTGACGTAGAGGCGGAAGCGGCCCTCGGGGGTGCGCACGAGGGCGGGGCGTTCGAGGCTCTCGGCGCCGAACGGTTCACGGGGGATGACGGCGATCTCGGTGAACCGCTCGCCGTCGGTGGAGCGGGCGAGCACCACGCCGAAGCCCCGGCCGGACCCGATCGGGCGACGCAGCCGGTAGGCCAGGTAGTACACGCCGTCCGCGAGCAGGGCGCTGGGGGCACCGGCCCAGAAGCCGGGCTCGGACCCCGGTGCCCGCGCGACGGTCACACCGGGACGATGACCGGGCAGGGCAACCGTGCCCGCCACCGCGGCGATGGCCGGGTCGAGCCCGGCCGCCGGGGCTCTCGAAGCACCCGTGTCGGGAGCCGACGGGTCCGTCACCAGGTTCGATGTGGTGGATTGCTGCCCGACTGTTGCCATCTGGCAACCTTACCGTTGCCGTGGGGACGTTGTGTCGGCAAGGACGCTCCGCGGCCCGCCGGGCGACGCTACCATCCTGAGTTCACCGGTCGACTTAGCCGGTTATGCCTGCTGCCAGCGAAACGACACGCCACGTCGCTGTCGCTGTGTCACGTCCGTCGTCTCCTCGTCCCCACCCGGAGTCCGCAGATGGCCCTGCCCGACTTTCTCGTGATCGGTGTGCCCAAGGCGGGCACGACCGCCCTGCACGCCGCGCTGACCCGTCACCCGGAGCTGTTCCTGCCGTCGGTGAAGGAGCCGAAGTTCTTCCTGAGCTCCGGACTGCCACCGGCCCGCGGTGGCCCCGGTGACGCGCAGACCTACCAGGAACACCTCTGGCGGCAGCGGGACTACGAGGCCCTGTTCGACCCCGCGCCAACCGGCACGCTGCGCGGCGAGGCCACCCCGTTCTACCTGTACGACCTGGACGCGCAGAACCGCATCCGCCGGCTGGTGCCCAAGGCCCGGCTGGTGGTGCTGCTGCGTAACCCGGTCGACCGGGCGCACTCGAACTGGACGCACCTGTGGGCGGCGGGGCTGGAGCCCGAGCGGGACTTCGTGCGGGCCTGCGCGTTGGAGGAGGCCCGCCGCGACGCCGGCTGGGCGGACTTCTGGCACTACGTCTCACTCGGACTCTACGGCGAGCAGCTCGCCCACCTGTACGGCCTGTTCCCCCGCGAGCAGGTGCTGGTGCTGCGTTACCGCGACCTGCGCGACTCCCCCGAGCGGACGCTGGACGAGGTGTGCGCCTTCCTCGGGGTGGCCACGGGACGCCTCTCGGCCGTGCCCTCGGAGAACGTGACGCCCTACGTCGCCGACACCGCGGTGAACGCGGTGCTGCGGGCCGCGTTGCGCACCGGCGGACGGATCGGGGCGCGCTTCCCGGTACCGGTGCGCCAGACGGTGCGCGGACCGTTGCTGAGCGCGTTGCAGCGCCAGTCCGGCGGTCGACCGAAGCTCACCCCCGCGCAGCGGCGCGCCGTGCTGCCCTACTTCCTCGAGGACATCGCGAGGTTGGAGGAGCTCTCCGGCCTGCCCTACGACGACTGGCGGATCATCGGCGACGAACCCGACGTCATCGACTAGCCACCGCCCACCCGCACGGTTCCCCCTGGCCGGCGGCCCGCCCCCGCCCTCGCTGTCCCGGACGGCGGGGGCGTCACCGGGGCGGGATCAGCCCAGGGAACGCGGGTCGGCGGGGACGTCGACGGCGTGGGCGCGCAGTGCGTCGAGCGGGATGACCTCCAGGGCCCGTTCGTGGGTGGACGCGAGCACCACCGGCGCGGCGACACCGGCGTGGTAGGCCTGCAGCCATCGCACCGCGATGACGCACCAGCGGTCGCCGGGACGCAGGCCCGGGAAGGCGTATTCCGGACGGGGGGTGGACAGGTCGTTGCCGACCTGCCGCTGGTGGCGCAGGAACTCCGTCGTCATGACCGCACACACGGTGTGACTGCCCAGGTCGTCCGGCCCGGTGCTGCAGCACCCGTCGCGGTAGAACCCGGTCAGCGGGTCGATGCCGCACGGCTCCAGCTCGCCACCCAGGACGTTTCTTTCCACAGCCACCTCTGCCACCTCGCCATTTTCACCTACGTCCGCGCCGCCCACACAGCGTCTGGCCAGATCGGGCCGGCCCGGTCATGCCACACCCGTGGACGGACCCCCCGTCAGCGCACGCAACGCCGCAGGCAGTGGCCGGGAATGGACAACTGTCAGGGCGCTGACCGCACGCGTCAATGCCACATACAGGCGGCGTTCCCCCAGTACTCGGACGGCTTCGGCGGCGACGATCGCGGCCGGCTCCACCACGACCACATGATCGAACTCCAATCCCTTGGCCAGGGATGCCGGCACCAGCGTTCCCCGGCCGGTGCGGCTGCTCGGGGGGTCCTCGAGGCTGGCCAGCGCCAGGCCGGTGGCCGCCAGCGCCGGACCGAGGACGGCGAGGTCGGCGTCCGCGGCGATCACCGCCAGTGATCCTTCCTGGCCGAGCGCGGTCCGCACGGCGGCGGCCACCGCGTCCACCGTGGCGGTCGCGTCCACCGTGTCCGCTGTGGCGGTCGCGTCCACCGTGGCGGTCGTGTTCTCGAGGGCGTGGATGGCCAGTGATCCGGGGGCGGTCCGCACCGAGGTGGCCGGGGGCAGGCCGGGGGCGATGCCGGCCAGCAGCCCGTTGGCGAAGGCGAGGATCTCCGCCGGCACCCGGTATCCGCGGGTGAGCACCTCGAGCCGCGCGTCGCCGCGTCCGAGATGGCCCAGTTGGGCCGGCCAGGAGGTGGCGGCCCATGGCGTCGTGCCCTGGGCGAGGTCTCCCAGGACGGTGAGGGAACCGTCGACGCTGCGGCGAGCGATCGCCCGGCACTGCATCGGGGAGAGGTCCTGCGCCTCGTCGACGATCAGATGCCCGACTCCCCCGGTGCCTTCGAGCAGGTCACGGGTCTCATCCACGAGGAACGCCTCGGCGGCCGACCATCGTGGCCGCCGCGCCGGCCCTGGCGGTGCGGCGGCCAGCAGCAGGGCCTGGTCGGACGGGTCAAGCAGGCCCTGGGCCGATCGGGCCAGCAGATCCGCGTCGGTGAGCAGCCGACGGACCAGACCCGGGCCGTCGATCGCCGGCCAGACGGTCTCCACCGCGTCCCGGATCGACCGGCCTGCGGCCAGGGTGCGTAGCGCCCCGTCGGTGAGGAAGTGACCGGACAGCTCGGCCCGACGGCGCACCAGGTTCGCGAGCTGTCCGGCGACGCGCGCCCGGGCGGGGGCGTAGCGCACGGTGCCGGCCCGGTGGGCGGCCTCGACGTCGGCGAACAGGTCGGCGAACTCCTGTTCGCCGACGGTCCAGCGTCCTGCCCGGGTGATGACCGTGACGGGTCCGGTCGGGGGGCGCAGCCCACCCAGCAGCGCGGCGCGGAGCACGGCGGCCAGCCGCGGATCGCCCTTGAGCGTCGCGGCGGCCACCGGCTCCTCCCGAAAGCCAGCCCGCTCACCGCCGCCGCCGTCGGTCGCGTCGACCAGCTGGTCGACGCTGAGGTGGCGCACCGTGTTCTCCCCGAGGGCCGGGAGCACCGCGGCGATGTACTCCAGGAACGCCCGGTTGGGCCCCACGACCAGCACCCCCGTGCGGGCCAGGCGTTCCCGGTGCGCGAACAGCAGATAGGCCGCCCGGTGCAGACCGACGGCCGTCTTGCCGGTCCCCGGGGCGCCCTGCACGCACAGGCTGACCTCGAGCGCGGCCCGGACGATCTCGTCCTGCTCCGGGTCGATGGTCGCCACGATGTCGCGCATCGGGCCCGTCCGCGGCCGCTCGATCTCCCGTGCCGCCAGTCCCCCCGCCCTGAGCACGGCCCCCGGATCGGCCGGCTCCCCCGGACGGGCCGGCTCCCCCGGACGGGCCAGGTCCGCCGCGGCCTCGGCGGCGGGGTGGAGACGTTCGTCCTCGAAGGCGGTGAGCCGCCCGTGGTCGTAGCCGAACCGACGCCGGGACCACACACCCATCGGATCACCACGATGCGCCCGGTAGAAGGGCCGGGCGATGTCCGCTCGCCAGTCCACGACCAGCGGATCGTCACCGGCCGCCTCGCGGACGTAGCGCCGTCCCAGGTAGAACCGCCGCCCGGCGGCAGGGCCCGCTCCCTGCCCCATCCGGGCCAGGTCGCGGGATGAGGCCGGGTCGCGAGGCGGGGGCGCGGGTGGGGAGGGGGCGGCGGGTGGGGAGGGGGCGTAGTCCAGGCGGGCGAAGAACAGTGGGGTGCTGTCGCCGCCTTCGGCGAGGCTCGCGATCCGACGTCGGCGGGCCTGGCGCAGGAACGCGTTGGTGGCCTTGTCGCCGACGGGATCGCCCTCGGCCGTCTTTGTGTGCTCGGCCTCCAGGCGCATGCCGTGCAGGGCCCGGCGACCGCGTTCCAGATAGTCGCGCTCGGCGGCCAGGTCCGCGGCCAGAGCGGCCGCGGCCGCGGGGTCGGCCAGCGGTGTGTCGCTCGGCTGGGCCACGTCGTTCGGCTGGGCCAGGTCGGCGCCGCCGACGGTCGGTATGGCTGTTGTGTCCGGCACCGTCCACCCCCTCAGACTTTTACCCGGTAAAGTTTACCGAACGCAGCGGGGTGTGGGTCAGGCGTAGTCGGGGAAGGCGCGGCGGAGGCCAGCGAAGGCACTCACCGCGGCGGTGACGGCGGCGGGGTGACGGGCGGTGACCGACATGCCGGCGGACAGGTACGTCCAGTTCTCCCGGGCCAGGACCCGGTGCACGACGACGATCTGGGCCGCGGCCAGCCGGGCGGTGAGCTCACCCGCCTCGGGGCACGCCTCGACGAGCGCGGCGGCCAGGGCGCGTTCGTCGGCGTCGGCGTAGCGGGCGACCCGTCCCAGCAGGCTCGGCGTGCCGAAGACCATGCCGTGGAAGGCGAGGACCTCGGGGATGTCGTTCAGGCCGGTCACCGGTTCGTGGCGGTCCAGGCCGGCGCGCAGGTGGGCTTCGAGGGCGTCCAGGGGTGTCCTCGCGTCGCCCCGGTGCGCCACCACCCGGGCCGCCTCGCCGCGATGGTCGACGATGCGGTGCAGGACGAGGTCCTCCTTCGCCGGGAAGTGGGCGAACAGGGTCGGTTTGGTGACCCGCGCGGCGGCCGCGACCTCGGCGACCGACACCTGGTCGAAGCCGCGCTCGAGGAACAGGCTGATCGCCGCCGCCGACAGCGCGTCATGCGTGCGACGCCACCGCTGGGCCCGCCCAGGTACCTCCGACGACGACCCGGCCAACGACCCGGACGACGACCCGGACGACGACACGGCCGACGTCACGCGATCACGGTCACACCACCCGAGGGGACGGCGTCATGCGGCGGGGCGGCGTCACGCGACGTGGACGAAGGGGCGTCGGGCAGGATCGGGTTCGGCTTCACGCAGCACCTCGCGGGTCACGGTGGCGACCTCCCCGGCACCGAAGAACAGGAACCGCAGGAAGTTGAGGATGGGGTTGCCCTCGGTCCATTCAAAGTAGACGTGCGGGCGCACCCCGGCGGTGTCGCGCAGGTGCAGCAGCAGCGCGGCGATCGCGTTGGGCACCGAGGTGCTGGTCGCGCACAGCACCCGGTAGCCCGAGCGATCGACAGCGTGGACGTCCAGTTCGCCTTCGAAGTCGGACGAGTCGGGCACGCTCACCTCGAGGAACAGCAGCGGCACGGCCTCGGGGACGTAGAGCTCCCGACGGGCCTTGCGCGCCTTGTCGGCGTATTCGGCCGCGTCCCCGACGTCCAGTTCGTTGGCGACCAGGTGCACTCCCCCGGTGGCGGCGGCCTCGCGGACCCAGGCGACGGTGGTGTCGTCCAGGCGGACGCCGGTGACCCGCAGTTCGAACGCGCGCAGCGCCCGGGAGACGAACGACACCAGCAGGATCGCGATGATGAAGATCGAACCGATGATCAGGCCGTCCGGACGTTCGATGATGTTGGCGATGGTGGTGTAGACGAACACCGCGGCGATCACGCCGAAGGCGACCGCGGACCGGCGCTGCCCGCGCCGCAGCGTCGCGAGTGTCACCGCCAGCGAGGCGGACGTGATCAGCACCAGCACCCCGGTGGCGTACGCGCCGCCCTGCTTGTCGACGCTCGCACCGAAGATCACGGTGACGGCGAAGCCGATCGCGGTGAACACCAGGACCAGCGGTCGCACGGCGCGCGCCCAGTGCGGCGCCATCCCGTACCGGGGCAGGTAGCGCGGGACGAGGTTGAGCAGTCCCGCCAGGGCCGAGGCGCCGGCGAACCAGAGGATCAGAATCGTCGAGACGTCGTAGACGGTGCCGAAGGCCGCCCCGAGCTGCTCGTGGGCCAGATAGGCCAGGGCCCGCCCGTTGGCCTCGCCGCCCGGTTCGAACGCACGCTCGGGGATGAGCAGCGTCGTCGCGAGACTGGACGTGATCAGGTACACGGCCATGATCAGTGCCGCGACGGTGAGCAGGGTGCGGGCACCGCGGATGCGTCCGGTCGGACGCCGCTCGGTGTCACCCGCGTCCCCGCGCACCAGGGGCATCACCGCCACGCCCGTCTCGAAACCGGACAGTCCGAGCGCGAGCTTCGGGAACACGATCAGTGCGAAGCCGATCAGTGCCAACGGGTCCGGATGCTCCTGGACCAGCAGCGCGTGCCAGTCGTCGAACAGGTGCGGATGCGTGGCGATCTTCGCCAGCGCGTCGGCGACGACGACCGCGTTCAACCCCAGGTAGATCACGACCAGCACGACCGCGATCCCGACCGCCTCGGTGAAGCCGATCAGGAACACCGCGGCGAGCAGTGTCAGCAGCACCAGCGTGACGATCACCTGATGCCCCTCGAGCGCGTGCGGCGCGTACGGGTTCTCCAGGATGTGCGCCGTGGCGTCGGCCGCCGACAGCGTGATCGTGATCAGGAAGTCGGTGCACGCGAACCCCAGCAGCACCAGAACCAGGATCTTGCCCTTCCACCAGGACAGTTCCTTCTCCAGCATGGCGATCGACCCCTCGCCGTGCGGGCTGTCCTTCGCCACCCGCCGGTACACCGGCAACGCCCCCGCCAACGTGACCAGCACCAGCACCGCGGTCGCGATCGGACTCACCGCACCGGCCGCCAGCGCCGCGATACCCGGCTGGTATCCCAGCGTGGAGAAGTAGTCGACGCCGGTCAGGCACATCACCCGCCACCACGGATGCAGCCGTTGTTCGGCCGCCGGCTGGGCGTGCGGCCCCGCGTGCTGGGTCGCCTGCTCGGACCCCGACAGCAACCACTCCCGTAGCCGCCCCGCCCCCCGCCCGCCCCCGCCCACCCCGGCCGGCCGCGTCTCGACCGGAACCGACATCTCCCCCTCGGACGCCTCGGCCGCCTCAGCCACCTCGGCCGCACCTTCGTGGGACGTGGGCACCTCGGAGGTGGGTACGGCCACCGCGGGCGTCTGACGTGCTGGCCCGTCCGGGTCGGGCAGGCCGTCCGGGTCAGGCAGGTCAGGTGGCCCCTGCGGGCGTGGATGATCCGGCATACCGAGCATCCTCCCCCGCCCGTCACCTCCACACGCGGAGGGCGGGCGGCGCAGGCGGTCGGCGGTGAGACTGCAGGGGTGGAGGTTCTCGGTAGCCGCATTCTGATCAGACCGGTCGACCCGGCACGCAGCCACGACTTCTACGGGCGGATCCTCGGGCTCGCGGTGTACCGCGAGTTCGGCCCGCCGGACGAGCCGGGCGTCGTGTACTTCCTCGGCCAGGGCCTGCTGGAGGTCGCCGGACGAAGCCGCGACGACGGCCGGGACGACGGCGCGCGGTGGCCAGGTCTGTGGTTGCAGGTCCGTGACCTGGCGGGCGAGCATCGACGGCTGGTGGAGGCCGGGGTGGCGATCACGCGTGCGCCGCGGCGGGAGCCGTGGGGGCTGGACGAGATGTGGCTCGCGGACCCGGACGGCGTCCCCATCGTCATCGTGGAGATTCCCAGCGACCATCCCCTGCGTCGCGATCAACGCCCCTGACCGGACGTGCGGCTCCCCCGGCGCGGCCGCCGGCTCCCGCGGCGGTGACCCGGGTCCCCTCGCGGGGAAGCCAGATCGTCAGGACGGCGCCACCCTCGGGATGGTTGGCGGCCGTCACCGATCCGCCGTGGGCGGCGATGATCGCCGCGACGATGGCCAGGCCGAGTCCGGTGCCGCCGTCGTTGCGGCCGCGGGCGGCGTCGGCCCGGCGGAACCGTTCGAAGGCGTGCGGGAGGAACGTCCCCGGGAAGCCCGGCCCCCGGTCGCGGACGGTCAGTCGCACGCCGGCCTGGCCCGACCGGGTGGTGGGCCCGATGGTCAGATCGACGGTGCTGGCGGTCGGGGCGTGACGTAGGGCGTTGGTGAGCAGGTTGTCGACGCACTGGCGCAGCAGGTCGGGGTCACCCTCGACCAACGGCCCGGACGAAACCTGGACGGGTGGTTCCCGGATGATCGTGAGGTGTACGTCGCGGGAGGTGGCGAGTCCGGCGGCGGCCTGGGTGGCGCGCAGGACGATCTCGTCGAGGGCCACGGGTGCGCGGCGCAGGTGACCACCGTCCATCCGGGCCAGGGTGAGCAGGGATTCGGCCAGGCGGATGAGCCGTTCGGTCTCCTCGGCGGCACCGGAGATCGCCGCGCGCAGTTGCGTGATGCTGCGGCCGGGGCGGGCGGCGAGTTCGAGTTCGGCGCGTAGCACGGTCAGGGGGGTGCGCAGTTCGTGGCCGGCGTCGGCGATGAACGCGCGGTCGCGGGTGCGGGCGGCGTGCAGCCGGGCGAGCAGGTCGTTCATCGTCCGGGCGAGGGCCGCGATCTCGTCGCGAGTGGCCGGTACGGCGAGCGCCAGGGCACCGGAGGGACCAGAGGGCACCGGCGGACCGGAGGGCACCGGCGGGCCGGGTGGTGCGGGCGGGCCGGGGGTCCTGGCGTGCTCCTCGGCGGCGGCGAGCGCGGCGGCATCACGTCGCATCCGTTCGACCGGACGCAGCGCCGCGCCGGACAGCAGCCAGGCGGCCAGCCCGGACAGCGCGACCAGCGGTGCCGTCGCGACAACCATGACGTCGCGGACCCGATCCTCGGCCCGGTCGCTGTACAGGGTGGACGTCCCGACCACCGCGACCAGCGGCCCGCCGGCAGCCGACCCGGTGGTGGCGGCCGAGCCGGTGCCAGGCACGGTGACCGGCTCGGTGGCCAGGCGCAGACGGCCGTCCGGTTCCATCCCCGGGCGGGATCGGACGGTGGTCAGCAGGGCCCGGGTGCGGGCCGTGGCCAGGGTGCGGGCGTCCAGCAGGGGGGTCTGGCCGGCGTCGGCCGTGGCCGCCAGGACGAGACCGTCCGGTCCCAGGATCTGCGCGATCGGGCCCGCGCCGGCGAGCAGCGCGGTCGAGCCCGGTGTGGTCGCGGCGGTGACCGCGGGGTAGCGGTCGGTGGTGCGGGCGGCGAGGACGTCCGCCCGGGTGCGCAGGTCCGAGTTGACCGCGTCCCGCAGGTTCGCCCGCAGCAGCAGGTAGAACAGGATGCCGGCGAGGAACAGGGCGAGGGCCGTGCCGAGGACGAACAGGGCGGTCAGGCGGACCCGAAGCGGCACGCCGCGCCTATCCCGACGCCGAAGCGGTGCCCGGGGGGGTGTTCGGGCCGGTGGCCGGGGGGATGCGCAGGCGGTAACCGACGCCGCGGATGGTCTCCACCAGCGAGGGGGCGCCCGGATCGTCGAGTTTGCGGCGCAGGTAGCGGACGTACTGGTCGACGACGTTCGAGGTGGCGTCGAACGCGTCGTCCCAGACGTGGTCGATGATGAAGGTGCGGGTGAGGACCTGCTCGGGGTGGCGCAGCAGCAGGTGCAGCAGCGCGAACTCCTTCGCCGAGAGATCCACCGGCTCGCCGTGTCGCCACACCCGGTGGGCGGCCGGGTCGAGCCGCACCGCCGCGGCGGTGAGGATGACGGGGCGCTGGTCGGCGCCGCGGCGGACCAGCGCTCGCAGCCGTGCGGTCAGCTCGCCGAAGCTGAACGGTTTGGGCAAATAGTCGTCGGCCCCGGCGTCCAGACCGCGGATGCGGTCGTCGACATCGACGCGGGCGGTGAGCATGAGCACCGGCGCCCATCGGCCCCGGGCGCGCAGCTGGGCGCACACCTCGAAGCCGTCGAGGCCGGGCAGCATCAGGTCGAGCACGATCGCGTCGTAGTCGACCTCGCAGCCTCGCCAGACCGCCTCGGGACCCTCCGCCGCCAGGTCGACGGCGTAGCCCTCCTCGATCAGGCCCCGGCGCAGCAACGCGGCGGTCCGCTCGTCGTCCTCGACCACCAGCACCCGCATGCCCGGATCGTACGGTCGGGCCCCTGTGATGACGATGTACCCGGCGGCCGCCGCGCCACCGCGGTCAGCGCACGGCGGGTCAGACGACGGCGGGAGCCAGGCGGCGCCATTCGGCGAGCGGGAAGGCCTGCTGGTCGGCGGTGAGGACCTGCAGGGTGACGTGGTCGGCGCCGGCGTCGCGATGTTCGCGGACGCGGCGGGCGATCGCCTCCTCGTCCCCCCAGGCGATCATGGCGTCGAAGACCCGGTCGCTGACCTCGGCGACCTCCTCGGCGGTGAAACCGAGCCGGATCAGGCTGTTGGCGTAGTTCGGCAGGGAGAGGTAGCCGCGCAGCCACCGGCCGCCGATCTCGTGGGCCTCGTCGGCGTCCGCGCACAGGATCACCGTCTGCTCCGGCAGGAGCAGCGGGCCGGCGCCGACGGCCTCGCGGGCGGCCGCGGTGTGCTGGGGGGTGACCAGGTAGCTGTGGACGCCCGCGGAGCGTTTCGCGGCGACGCCGAGCATCCGCGGGCCCAGCGCGGCGAGGACCCGGTTGGCCGCGGGGACCGCGGGTTCGGCGGCGTCGAGCGCGTCCAGGAAGGCTTCCATCGCGGCGACGGGACGTCGGTACCGGCCGGGGTCACCGTGGTCGACGGCGATGGCGTGACTGACACCGATACCGAGCAGGAAACGGCCCGGGTAGGCGGCTTCGAGCGCCGCGCGACCGCGGACGACGTCGGCGACCTCGAAGTTCCACAGGCTGAGCACGCCACTGGCGACCGTCACCCGGCTGGTGGCGGCGAGCAGACGCTCGGCGGCGTCGAACAGGGTGCCGCCGCCCATGTCCGGAATCCACAGGGCGTGGTAGCCGAGCTGTTCGAGTTCGGCGGCCGCCTCCGCGGCCCGCGCCGGGTCCCCGTAGTGCAGCTGCGCGCTCCATACACCCACACCTGAGACCGCCATGCCCACCCCTTCGTCGCCCACGAGCACACCACCCGCGCGTCAAGTCTTTCACCGGGACCCGCGCGCGCTCAACGAGTGGGGACGATTTCCACTAGCGTCCGGACGGGGGCCCGAAACAGGCCGACCTGTGGGTGGATGGGCGCGAAGGAGCGGAGGATTCGGCGATGGGTGTTGCGCGGGGTGGCTGGACAGCGGTGGTGACCGGTGCGGCGAGTGGTATCGGGGCGGCGTGCGCCCGCCGGTTCGTCGCCGAGGGCGGGAAGGTCATCGGTGCCGACATCGACGAGGCCGGGCTCGCCGCACTCGAGCAGGAGCTCGGGTCCGCGTCCTTCGTGGGTGTGCGCTGCGACATCACGGTCGAGGCGGACGTGGCCGGGGCGGTCGAGCGGGCCACGGCGACCTTCGGCGGGTTGGATGTCGTGGTCGCGAGCGCGGGTATCGGCTTCCTGTCCGAAGTCGCCGATCATCCGCTGGCGGACTGGCAGCGCGTCCTGAACGTGAGCCTCACCGGCACGTTCCTGACCGTCAAGCACGGCGGGCAGGCGCTGCGGGCCGCCGGGCGCGGCGGGTCGATCGTGGTGGTCGCGAGCCTGAACGCGGTCCAGCCCGGTCGGGGGGTGGCCGCCTACTGCGCGGCGAAGGCCGGGGTGGTGGCGCTCACCGAGGTCGCGGCGATGGAACTCGGGCCGTACAACGTGCGGGTGAACGCGATCGCCCCCGGGCTGGTGCGGACCTCGATGACCACCCCGGCCTGGCAGATGCCCGGCATCGTCGACGAGTTCGTCGAGAACGCGCCGTTGGGTCGCTACGCCGAGGCCCACGAGATCGCGAACGTGGTGTACTTTCTCGCCTCCGACGAGTCGTCGTTCGTCTCCGGCTCGCTGTACGGCGTCGATGGTGGTGCGCGCACGCGCCGCTACCCCGACATGGTCGCGAGCGTCCAACGCGCGACGGCCGGCCACTCGGGGTAGTGCGTGTCGCCGGTCGCCGGGTGCCGGTCGCCGGGGCGGGGCGGGACGGGGGTCAGCCGGCCTGGGCCTGGGCGAGGGCGACGCTACCGCCGTCCACCAGCAGGTCGGTGCCGGTGACGAAACGGGCCTGGTCGCTGAGCAGGAACAGGGCGGCGTCGGCCACGTCGTCGGGGGTGCCGACCCGGCCGGCGGGGGCCGCCTCGGTCAGCGCGGCCATGCTGGCGCCCCAGGTGCCGGCGAGTTCCGCGGCGCCCATCGGGGTGAGGATGACCCCGGGGCTGATCGTGTTGAGTCGGGCGCCGCGGCGGCCCCAGGCCAGGGCGGCGGCGCGAACCCGGATGAGGGTCGCCTGCTTGGCGACGGCGTAGGCACGGGCCGAGTCGCGCATCGCCGCGGGCGCCAGGACGTCCAGGTCGAGCAGGTCGTCGCTCGGGGTGGTGGCCACGGCCCGCTGGTGCGCGGGGGGCAGCGCCGCGATGAGGTGCCCGCCGGTGCTGGCGACGACGAGGCCGGCCGCGCCGGGGCCGACGACCGGTTCGAACTCGTCGAGGAACAGGGCGACCCCGTACAGGTCGACCCGTAGGATCGTCGCCGGATCACCCTGGGTCGGCGACACCCCGGCGGTGTGCACGAGATGCGTGGGCCGGCCGAGGTCGGTGGCGGTGGCGGCGAGCGCGGCCATCGACGCGCGGTCGGTGACGTCGATGGTCCGGGTGACGACCTGATGGCCCTGGCCACGGAGGTCCTGCGCGAGGGCGTGCAGGGCCGACTCGTTACGGTCGGCGAGCAGCAGGGTGCGGCCCGAGGCGAGTCGGCGGGCGATGGCAAGCCCCATCCCGCCCGTTCCTGTGATGACAACGACGTCCCGGCTCATCGCGGCGTCCCTTCGCGTGGGTGGGGCGGGTGCCGCTCGTGGCACTCGTTCCGTGTCCCCGACTATGCCGAGCCGCGCCACCAGCCGCGACAACTGCACCACGGGACGGATACACCCCCCGCGTCCCCACGTCTGGACGGACCAGCGGACCAGTGGATCAGCGGGGGGTGACGAGGGCGCGGATGACGTGCTGGGCGACGAACCGCCGTCGCCTGGCCGGCGACCAGGTGGACCAGGGCGGCCGGGCCGCGACGCCGCCAGCGGTGATCAGCCACAGGACGGTCTCGCGCAGGTCGAGGTCGGGGTAGAGCTGCCCGTCGGCCTGCCATCGCCGCAGGTGGGGCTCGAGGTGGCCGGTGACCGCGTCGACGATCGGCCCGCCGCCCTCCCGCAGGGACTCGGCGATGACCCGGCTGCCCTCCGCGAAGATCGCCTCGTCGGGAGCATCGCTGTTGATCTGCGTGACGACGCCGAGGAAGATCTCGCACAGGGAGTCCGACGCGTCGTCACGCCGCGGCAGACACCCCAGCACGGTGGCCATCGTGGTCTCGATCCGGCCGAGCAGGACGGCGAGGATGAGGTCGTCGCGGCCGCGGAAGTAGCGGTAGACCGTCGAGCGGGACACGCCGGCCTCCAGGGCGACCTCCTCCACCCGGATACGGCCGTCGCGGCGTTGCACCAGGCAGCGCAGGGTGGCCTCGACCAGGCGCCGGCGGGCCTCCTCGTCGTCCAGCAGCGCGCTGTCACTGCCCCACCAGCCCGGCGCCCGCTGCCCGGTGCGCTGCTCACTGTTCACCGCGGCCATCTCGACATGGTAGGTGCCGGGCCAGGCGCGATCCGCCGTGCACTGTTCGCCGGTCCTGGCGAATGCGTCACGGACCGTCCGCCGCGGCCGTCGGTCCAGGTCACTCGGGCCCCCGGCGGTACGCGTCGACGGACGCGTCACGACACCCCCACCTTTCGGTTACTCAGATGCGGCACTATCATGCGACAAGTTTCGTATCCAAGGAGCTCCACCCAGGGGGGCATCCGCAGATGCGAGCGGGGGGAGCCGGCCGACGACTGTCGGTCGGGCCGGCGATCGGGGTGACGACGGTGTCGCCGTGGACCGACTCGAACGCCTCGGGGTGCCCGTCATCCTGAGCGGGTTCGGGCCGGCCGACCGTCCACAGACCATGGATTTTTTCAGTGCGACGGTCGACCGCGCCCTGGGGTGGGGGCGATCCGTCATGGGCGAAGGAACGGGACCACGTGAGATTCAGCAGGATGAGGACGGCGTTCGCGGTCATGGCCAGCGCCGGCCTTCTGGTCGCCGGGTGCGGCAGCAGCGGCAGTGACGGAGCGACGGCGGCCACCACGACGCCGTCGGCCAGCGCCTCTTCCAGTGGCGTCACCGGCACCGTGACGGTGTTCGCGGCGGCGTCGCTGACCGGGACGTTCACCGAGCTCGGCAAGCAGTTCGAGACCGCCAACCCCGGCTCCACCGTGAAGTTCTCCTTCGGTGGCAGCTCGACGCTGGCCACGCAGATCAACGCCGGTGCTCCGGCGGACGTGTTCGCCGCGGCGAGCGCGGCCACCATGAAGACCGTCACCGACGCCGGGCAGAACACCGCGGCGCCGAAGGTCTTCGTGCGCAACCAGCTGGTCATCGCGGTGCCGGCGGCCAACCCCAAGGGCATCACCGACCTGCCTGACCTGGTCAAGCCCGGGGTGAAGGTCGCCCTGTGCGCGGATGCGGTGCCCTGTGGCGCGGCCGCGAAGAAGGCCCTGACCGCCGCCGGAGTCACCATCACTCCGGTCACCCTCGAGCAGGACGTGAAGGCCGCCCTGTCCAAGGTCACCCTTGGTGAGGTCGACGCCGCGCTGGTCTACCGCACGGACGCCCTCGCCGCGGGCGGCAAGGTGAAGGGCATCGAGTTCCCCGAGTCGGCGAAGGCGATCAACGACTACCCGATCACCACGCTCAAGGGCGGCAGGAACGCCGCGGGCGCCACGGCGTTCGTGACCTACATCACCTCGCCCACCGCGCAGGCGGTGCTGACCAAGGCCGGTTTCCAGGCTCCCTGACCCACGGGTCGCACGCTCGCGTCATGACCGGGCCCCGTCCCCCGAACCGTCCGCCAGTGCGGACGGCCGGGGGCGGGGCCCGCTCCGTTGTGCCGTCAGGTGCGGGTCAGACGTCGCCGGTCTCGGACTGGCCGATCCGCAGGCAGGCGGCGTTGTCGCGCAGATAGCCGGAGCTGAACGCCTGGGCGCGTTGGGTGGGGCTGCCGTGCGCGTCGGGGGCGGTCGCCGGCTCCTGGTTGAACCAGCCGCCGCGGGTGTCACCCAGGGAGAAGAACAGCATCGCGCCGCTGAGCGCGTCCGACATCTCGAGCAGCCCGGCCTCGCGCGCGGCGGCGGTCTGTCGGCCGGCGAAGCAGTCGGCCTGGTTCTCCTCCGCCCGGGGGACGACCCCGAGGTTCTTCCCGATCCGGTCGCCGCGGTGGGACAGTTCGTGCATCAGCACGAACAGCGGGTAGCTGGGGCCGCCGGCGCCCGCCAGGTCGTTCATGAACTCGATGCTGTAGGCGACGGTGTCGTCCAGCGTGCAGTAGAGGGCGTTGTCGGCGAACTGGTCCGGGTCGGCCTGCCGGCCGCACTCGTCGTCCGGGGCCTGCCCGTTGTGATAGGAGATGATCTTCGGGGTGGTCCACGCCTTCCCGAGCTGCTCCTGCCAGAAGGTGTTGACGCCACCCGGGCAACCCGCCGGTTCGGTCACCAGGCGCAGCGCGTCCTCGACGGTGCGCACCCTGGTCGACCCACAGTTCGCCGGTGCCGGTGCCGGGGACGGCGCCGCCGGGGACGGCACCGGCGTCCCGGTAGCCCCGGTCCCCTGCGGGCCGCTGGCCGTGCCTGCGCCGACGTATCCGCCGGGCATCGTGGGACCGCCGGGCGACGGCGCTCCCGCCGGCGTCGTGACCGCGCCGGGTTCGGTGGCCTCCGGCCCTTGCCTGGCGGCGATCGGCGTGTGCACCGACCCGCCCGACCCCGACCCGTCGGCCGGCCCGGACTCGCCAGCTGGCCCAGAGGCGCCGGCCGGCTGGGACTCGCCGACCGACCAGGGCCGGCTGGCCGACCGGGGCTGGTCCTGCGCCGTGGCCCGGTCGGGTGTCGCCGCGGCGGTCGAGGTGGTCCTGTCCGCCGCCGCGGCCGGGGTGGACGCGTCGACGTGGGTGGCGGCGTCGGCGGGTTCGGGAGACGACATGGGTTCGGCCGCGGTGGCCGCGACCCGGTTCGCCGGCAGGGCGCGCTCGGAGAGCGGCCCGCCCGTGTCCGCGGCGCACCCGGCGGACAGCAGTCCGGCAACAATCACGATCGCGGCCGTAGCCGCCCGAAGAACCCGCACAACGATCAACGTTAGGCGGGGATCAGTCCCGTTTTCACCGGGTATGGGCCCCTATGGGCTGGGCCGTAGACAGTCCGAGGGTCCCGGTGCAGGAGGCCCACCGGTCCCAGCCGCGGCCGTTGCGGCCTGCGCGGCGGCCCCTCGCCGGGCGGCGCCAGGTGCGGGCACGCCGTCCCGGACAAGCTGCCGCGCCGCAGCTCATCGCGGATGTCCGTGGCGGACCGGCAGGCCCCGCCGGAGCCGGACAACCGCGGGTCCGGGGCCGACGCCCACCCGCCGCCGCCGACCACCACCCGGGCCGGCCAGGCCGCGCGGTGTGCTCTGGCCCACCGTTGGTGGTGCCTCCAGTGACGCCGATCACCGCGAAACCGGCCGCAAGGGGTGATCGTGCCCATGGCTCGTTCAGGGGATGTCGGATGCCACCGCGGTGACGGAGACGGTGAGGGCCTGGGCCACCCGCGCGGGCAGCCAACCCTCCTTCGCCCGTGGGGGCACCCAGCGCCAGCCCGTTCCGGGAGCGAGCATGCTCAGCGCACCGGTGCCGGCGCGGCGGGCCAGCGGGAGACGCTCCTCCCAGGCTGCCGTGCCGTCGGGGCCGGGCACGCTGAGCCCGACGACGACGTCCAGGGGCAGGCCGTCGTCCACCCTGATCTCCCCGGGGCCGGCCGGGCCGGTGGTGAGCACCACCGACAGCACCGGGGCCGCGCCGTGGCCCGCGTGCACGACGGTGTCGCGGGTCCCCGCCGCCGTCGATCCCACCCGCACGTACACCGACGCACCCGGCTGGCCTGGTTGGCTCGGTTGACCTGGTTGACCTGGTTGGCCTGGTTGGCCTGGTTGGCCCGGCTGGCCCGGCTGGCCCGGTCGGGGCAGGGCTGGTCCGGTCGGGGGCAGCGTGACGTCCAGGCGCAGTCGTCCACCGTGAATCTGGCGCAGGGCGGTGAAGGAGCCGACGTAGCTGGCGAACGCCGCCGGGTCGACGATCTCCGCCGGCCGCAGCCGGTAGAGGTCGCGTCCGGGCATCCGGTCGCCGAGGGTGGCGGTGCGCGGACCGAGGTCGGCGGCGTACAGGACCCGGTCGTGCAGCCCCGGGTCGTTGCGCAGAACGTGGTAGGGCACCTGCGTGTAGCGGCTGGGCCGGTCCGGGGTGACCACGACGACGGCGGGCCCGGGAAACCGCTCGGGCAGCAGTGCGCGCAGCAGCGCGTCGTGGTCGTTGACCCAGCGCTGGCCGGCAAGCTTCGGGGGAAGCGGCCCCAGCGTCAGCAGGACGGCCACCGCCACCGTGCCCACCGCGATCAGCGTCTGCCCCGTTCGGGCCAGCGGCATCCCGCGCCAGGCCGGGGGTATCCGCCGCACGGGCGAGGCGCTCAGGACACGGGCCAGGGCGCGGGCCGCCAGCGCCCACAGCCGGCGGGCCCCGTCCGCGGCGAGGATGACCACCGGGGTGACCGCGCCGAGATGGTAGTGCGGGCCGATACCGTCGCGGACGCCCGGCAGTGCGAACGCCGTCCCCCACCAGAACAGGTAGCCGGCGACGACCAGCGCGGCCATCGCGACCAGCAGCAGGCGCTGCGCCCGCCGCGGCCGCACGAGCACCCCGACGGCGGCGGACGCCACCAGCAGCGGTCCGCCGAACAGCCAGCCGGGCGCGGCGGTGAGTGTCTGCCAGGTGGCCCGCACCGCCAGGCGCCGCCCGTAGGCGAACGTCGGCTCGCTCGGCAGGATGCGCCGAGGGCCGAAACCGAACCGGTCCAGCGGGTCGGAGGCCGACAGCGGCATCCGCACCGGTGACCCCGTCACCCAGGCGCAGTAGGCGAGCAGGAGCACGACGAACGGTGCGACGCCGAGCAGCGCCCAGCCGGTGCGCCGCACCGCCACCCGGGGCGTTCGACGCAGCCGGACCAGCGCGAACACCACCACCGCGGCGAGCACCAGAACCGCGTCGTAGGGGCGCAGCAGCAACGCGAACCCGGCCGCGGCGCCCCCGGCGACCAGCGCGCCCCGGCTGCCGGTGCGCGCCCCGCGCAGCAACCCGGCCGCGGCGGCGGTCAGCGTCGCGGCACCGCAGGCGTAGGCCAGGGGCAGCGCCGTGTGCAGCAGCACCAGCGGGCTCGCCGCGAGTATCCCGGCTGCCAGCGCGGCGCTGGCCGTGTCGTCGAGCAGTTCACGGGCCAGCAGGTAGGTGCTGGCGACCCAGCCGGCGGCGACCGCGGCCGGTGCGACGATCATGGTGCCGAACAGCAGCTGGGACAGGGCCAGCAGCGCCGGCCAGCCCGGCAGGTACTTGGTGAACAGGTGGCCGTCGCGCTCGCCGGTCAGCCACGGGCGAAAGAACGGCTCCATCGTGGCGGCGTCCAGGGTGAGCCGGCCGTGCGCCAGCATCCTGGCCTGCAGCACGTAGGCGGCTTCGTCGGCGTCGCCGGAGCCGTACCGCAGCAGCGTCGACTGCAGCACCAGGCTCGCGGTGAACGACGCCACGCACAGCAGCGCCACCAGGCCCGCCGCCGGCGACCACGGCCATCTGCTGGCCAGTGCCCTCACCGCCCCGGCTGTCGCCGAGACGCCCCGCCGACGGTCGCCGGCCGGCCGCGGCGGCGGCGGTGGGGTCGATGTCGATGTTGGTCTCGGAGTCGGTGGTGCCGACCCCGACGCGAGTGAGGATGCCCGCATCTCCCCCGTCTCCCCGGCACGGCCGGTGCGGGATTCTCCCGAACCAGCCTGTCCCTGCCCGGAATGCGATCACAGCGTAGTTGGGAGATAACTGCCGCTTGTACCGGGGTGTCCCTCAATGGTGCCGCTCGTTGCGACCATGTCCACGCTGGTCGGTGCCATGGATGTCCGACGGCCGCGGGATGCGCTAGTCCGATCGGGCCAGCGATGATCTAGACGGTCCGGGGTGCCTGTCCCCCGGCGGCCGGGTCGGTGGGGGCGGCCGGGTCGGTGACCGATCCGGGGGCGGGGTCGCCCCAGCGGGCGCGGCGGGCCCAGGCGTAGGCGTCGCGGCGGCTACGGGCGACGACGGCCTCCCGCTGTCCCTCCGGGACACACAGGGCGAGTCGGATGTGCCCGGCGTGCGCCCGCGGTGCGCGCAGCAGCCGGCCGGGGGCGTGCGCCGGCTGGCCGCGGGAGGCGATCAGATAGGCGAACTTCTCGTCCTCGTGGCCGCGTTCGGCGTCCTTGAGCGCCCGGTGCACGGCACTGCGCTCGACCCGGCGGGCGAAGTGGCACCAGTCACCGTCCGGCAGTGGGCAGGCCCCGTCGGACGGGCACGGCGCGGTGATCGTCGCACCGTCGGCGAGCAGCGCCGAGCGGGCGGCGAGGATGCGGGCATAGCCGTCGGGTGTTCCGGTGTCGACGATGACCAGTGCACCCGTGGTGGCCCGCCACCAGGCGGCGACGGCCGGACCGCGGGTGGCGGCGGGCAGCTCACCCAGCAGATAGGACGCGACCGTGAGATCCGCGGCGACGCCGACCGGCGGCACCTGCGCCGTGGTGTGGTGCCAACGCGCCCCGGTGCGCAGCGGCCCGGGGGCGCCCAGCCGCGCCAGGCCGCGACCCGCGGCGATCATCCGGGCCGAACGTTCGACCAGGTCGACGCCGGTGATCTCCCCGAACACCTCGAGTGCCGCCCAGGTCGCGGGGCCCGGCCCGGCGCCCAGGTCGAGCAGGCTGTGCGGCTGCCAGTGCGGTCGCCGGTCGGCGAGTTCGGCCAGCACCACCCGGCTGACCGCGAGTGTCGCCGGCAGTCGGGCGGCGAGATAGGCCCGAACATGGCCGTCGGTCAGCCTCGCGTCCTCGGGAGTGTCCGATCCGCCGCGATAGCGCTCCGACAACTCACGGTAGGCACGGGCCAGTTCCCGGCGCGGAGCGGTGCCGGCCCCGCCACCGGTGCCCCGAGCAGCGCCACCACGAGCACCGTCACCACGCCCGATCGGAGCGGTCGGAGCGGTGGCAGCGGTCGGAGCGGTGGCAGCCGCGGTCGCGGCCGCGAGCAGCACGTCGGCATCGAAGCCGATCCGCGTCCGCGAGGTCACGCCAGCAGCGTAGTGCGCCCCCACCACACACGAGAATCCCGGTCCATGCGCAGATCAACGCACCGGCCGAACGTCCAGCCGGCGAACCCGCCGACCAGACCGTGGCCGACCGACCTGTCCCCCGGACCGACGGCCGGCCATCCCAACGGACGGCTGATCCGTGGGCCAACCGATCGGTCGATCAGGCGATCGACCGATCGGTCAGGCGATCGACCCGGCGGTTATTCGGCCGGATACACCGGTTCCAAGGCGGACGTGCGATGATGATCGAAAACAAGACTCGTCTGCACGTCGTTCACTTCGGGCCGTTCGGTGATCCGATCGACAACGAGTCCGTACAGCCCTTCCACATCAGGCACGGCGACGTGCAGCAGAAAATCGGCGGCACCCGCCGTGGTAAACACACTGACCGTTTCCAGCAGCCCACTGGCCCAGGTCCGGAATTCGTCCATCGTCGCACGTGACGAGGGTCGAACCCGAACCGAGACAAGTGCCTGCACCGGCCGCCCGATGGCAGCCAGGTCGAGCTCAGCGCGAAATCCACTGATGATGCCGCGCTCGATCAGCGAACGCACACGTTGCAGCGACGTGGACGGCACCACCCGGGTCGCCAGAGCGAGATCCCGGTTGGTTCTTCGGCCGTTTTCCTGCAACAGGCGCAACAGGGCGCGATCCAGGTCGTCCAAGCGAGCTCCCCTCCCACCGCAGTCTCCCCCCCGGGTAGCGGCATGCTAACAAAATGTGCTGGTTCCGGCATTTCTTCGCACTGTTCCCGACCGTTGCTGCCCGGCCCTCGTGACACGCCCGGATGAAGCACACGGACCGGCACCCCCCATCACCCGTCCGTATCGCCGTCACCGCACCGGTCGCCTTCTCACGGCCCCCATCCCGCCTACGCGCTCGCACCCCATCACCCTTGGACGTCTTGGGAACTCGCCGAAACGCACCTCGGCCCCCCGCTCACCCATACCGCCCCCACACTCCCGCCGCGTCCTCCCATCCGCCCGCGTCACACCTTCTGCCACCGGTGAGCACCACCGCACGCCGCGCGCCCCTCTCCCCCAGCCATCGCGCCAGGCTGGCGCGCTCGCCGCACCCGCCGATCGGACGAGACGGACACGGCGTCGCCGGCACGGCCAGCGCTCCCCACCTGACAGGGATTCGACAAAAGTGATGAAAAGCCGCCACCTTTGGGCGGCGCACGGCGGCCTCCCACCCACCTGTCCTCGACGCGGGAGCGAGTCCGAGGCCGCCACCGCGGGCGGCGCTCCCGGACCGATCACGCGGGAGGAACTCAGGACAGATCAGAATGAGCGGTGCGCCTTGGCGGACCCAGCGCGATCCGGTGAGGCGAACGGCACACACCCGCGGCCGTCAGCGCCCGGTCCCTCGGCGATCAGCCGACCGTGAGGGACCAGCCCGCCGTGGCGCACCACCCGGTCAGCCGGGCGCGGCAGCGACCAGGAGGGTGACGACGGTGCCTGGCGCGACCAGGCCAGCGGACGGCGACTGATCGAGAACGGTGCCCGGGAGGACCTGGTCCGTGCGGGCGATGCGGCGCGCGGTCCCCAACCCCGCGGCGCGCAGGGTCGACTCGGCACTCGCGACATCACGGCCCCGCACATCCGCGACCATGACGGCGCCCGTGCCGGAGCCGCCGGTGGCCGGGCTGGTGCCGCCGGTGGTGCCGGAGCCGGTGGAGGTACCGGGGCCGGTGGCGGTGCCGGGGCCGCCGGCCGTCTGGGTGCGGTCATCCGAGGTGCGCTGGTCAGTGGACGGTGCGGAGCGTGTGCCCAGCGTGGGACTGGCCGAGGGGGTGGGCGTGGCGTGCTCGGCGTGCGTCGGGGTGGCGGCTACCTGGCGGTCGAGGCCGGTGGTCGCAGCGGGGGTGGCGGTGCGGCCGTCCGCGCGGCTGGGGGCAGGAGCAGTCGGTGCGGTGGATGCGACCGTGCTGGCGGGCCCACCTGGCCCGTGCTGGCCAGAGGGCACCGAACCTGGTCCCATCGCCGTCGCCGTCGCCCGGTCCGCTCCGGAGTGCGGACGCAGGTGCGCCAGCACCACGATCAACACCGCGATCACCGCCGCGGCCAGCATCGCCAGCGCGACGATGACCGGAAGCCGCCACGTGCGACCCGCCCGACCGCTGCCGCGCTCGGACCGCTCGGACCGCTCGGACCGCTCGGCGCGTCGAGGATCGATCAGTGGTTCGAGCAGGACCGCGGTCGGCGGCCCGTTCCACTCGCGGGCCCGTGTCGGCCTCGGCGCCGGGACAACGCCGTCGAGAGCCGGCGACGAGAGCGGACCGGTCGCCACCGGGGACGGCATGGTCGATCCCGCCCCGGGCGCGGGTGGG
The DNA here is from genome assembly GCF_023243055.1 of Frankia sp. AgPm24. Lineage (NCBI taxonomy): Bacteria > Bacillati > Actinomycetota > Actinomycetes > Frankiales > Frankiaceae > Frankia > Frankia sp. AgPm24. The sequence goes on from NZ_JALKFW010000198.1 coordinate 46,095, forward strand.
CCTGGCTGCGGGGCATCGGCCCCCTGGACCGACCGGGTGGCGCGCACGAGACGGGAGCGGGGCAGGAACACGACCCGGTGATCGAAGGTGACGGCCCGCCCGTCGGCGCCCCTGCGGGCCTGGGCCGCCAGACGGGCGACGAAGGTGAACGGGCCGCGTCCGGCTGGTCCGCCCCCTGGACCGGCCGGGCAGCGGCCCAGCTGATGTGGCGCACCGAGAGGGCCGCGGTGGTGCGCCGCGGTTACGGTCGGCACCCGCGGTGCGGGCATGCCCGCGGGAGCGAGGTTCGCCTCCGTCGCCCCCGATCTGTTCGAGGCGTCCGATGCCTCCGAGGCGTCCGAGGCGTCCGAGGCGTCCGATGTAGCGATGGGAGGGGCGGGAACCTCCTCGTCACCACCACGGCGCGGGGCGGCGACCAGGACGGAGGAAACGTCCGGCAGGGTCGTGGGCGTCACCGGTGTCGTCCTGCACACGACCGGCATCTCGATCACGCTCACCAGCCCCGCCACCGCGTCCGGGGCGGAGTGCGAAGCCGTGGCCGCGGATGAGGCGGTGGCGGGGGCCGGTCCCACCGCGGCAAGCGCGTCCTCGGATCGGACCAGGTGCCGCAGCAGGTCGTCGGCGCTGGGACGGGCGGCGGACTCCCGGCGCATCGCGACGCGGACGATCGTGGCCAGCGCCGCGGCGCCCAGCGCGGTGTCGACGCGGTCGAAGTCGGGGTCGTCGCACTGGAGGCGGCGCATCTGCTGGGCGGCCGTCCCGTTGCCGAAGGGCGGTTCACCGGTGGCGGCGAACACGACCAGCGCGCCCCAGGCGAAGATGTCGGTGGCGCTGCGGACCCGGTGGCCGCTGGCCTGTTCGGGGGACATGAACGCCGGTGTGCCGGCGATCCGGCCCCGCGGGCCCCGCGGCGCGTCGTCCGACACCCGGGCCAGGCCGAAGTCGATCACTCGGGGTCCCAGCGGGGACAGCAGCACGTTGGCGGGGCTCAGGTCGCGGTGGACCAGTCCCGCGCTGTGCATGGCGCTCAGCGCCGCGGCCACACCGATGGCGATCCGCTCGACCTCGACCGCTCCCAGTGGGCCGCGCGCGGCGACCGCCTGGGCCAGGGTCGGTCCGTCGACGAACTCGCTGACCAGGTACAGCGCGCCGGACGCGTCGCGGGCGACGTCAAGAACCGCGGCGGTGCAGCGGTTCGCCACCTGACTGGCCGCCGCGGCCTCCCGGCAGAACCTTTCCCGGTAACGGGGAATGCGCGTGATCTCCGTTCGGATCACCTTGATGGCCACGAGCCCGGTATCCCGTCCGCGGCCAAGGAACACCGCGCCCATGCCGCCTTCGCCCAGCCGGCCAAGAATCCGGTACTCACCCAGCAGCCGCGGGTCGTGCGGTCGTAGCGGCGCGGGTCGGGTGGTCAGCCCGCTCGGCGGTCCCTGCACGTCGAGGGCCTGGTCCTGCGACGCCTGGACATCCTCGTCGCGCGCATCCACATGTCCTCCGTACGGCCGACATGAGCGGGCGGCCGCCGCCCGTCGGATCGTTCCTATCGCGAACCTGCCACCGGTTCGGTGTGCTGTTACCCGGGCAGGCCATACCGCCATTTCGATGCGTCGCGGACGCGGGAGAAGAACCACATTCCAACCGAGGCACGAAAAGGCCCCCGCCAGCGGCGGCCGCGGGCCTTCTCCGGCATTTCCCGGCCCGTTTCCGCGCAGGAGAGCCACGGCGACCGACGTCGTCCTATACCCCGCGTCGGCCGGCCGCTTCGACCGACGGACCGGAATCACAGCGGCCGGTCGGCGTCTACCGGCCCGTCCGGGTGATGCCGCCCCGGCTCATCCCACCCCCCACATGGGCGGCCATCCCCGACCGCTGGCCGCTGCCGGCGGACCGCCGGTTCCCGCTGGCCGGTTCCCGCCGGCCGGTGGACGGTGGGGGGTGGCGCGGCTGTGGGCGCCCGCGCTCGATCGGACCGGCCTCGGACAATGGGGACTCGGACACGAGGGAGATCTCATGACAACCAGTGCGGCGACCACCAGCGCGGCCCTGCTCGTGCGCACCCCGGGCGCGGGGTTCGAACGGGCCACCATCGCCCGTCGCGCGCCGCGCGAGCACGACGTCCGCATCGACATCCGCTTCGCCGGGATCTGTCACAGCGACATCCACCAGGTGCGCCAGGAGTGGGGGTCCAGCAGGTTCCCGATGGTGCCCGGGCACGAGATCGCCGGTGTGGTCACCGCGGTCGGGTCCGGGGTGAGCAGGTACCGCGTCGGGGACCGGGTGGGAGTCGGCTGCTTCGTCGACTCCTGCCGCGCGTGCGAGCCGTGCCTCGCCGGCGAACAGCAGTACTGCCAGCGGGGCATGGTGCTCACCTACAACGGACGTGACCAGGACGGCGAGACCACCTACGGCGGGTACTCGCAGCAGATCGTCGTCGACGAGAACTACGTCGTGCGCATCCCCGAGGGGATCGACTTCGCGGCCGCGGCGCCGCTGCTGTGCGCGGGGATCACCGTCTACTCGCCGCTACGGCGCTGGCAGGCCGGCCCGGGCCGGCGGGTCGCCATCGTCGGGCTGGGCGGGCTCGGGCACATGGGCGTCCGGATCGCCCACGCCCTCGGCGCCGAGGTCACCGTGCTCAGCCAGAGCCTCGCGAAGGAGAAGGACGGTCTTCGCCTCGGCGCCGACCACTTCCACGCCACCAGTGACGAGAGCACGTTCACGACGTTGCGCGGCTCGTTCGACCTGATCCTCAACATCGTCTCGGCGTCTCTGCCCCTGGACGCCTACCTGGGTCTGCTGCGCCTGGACGGTGCGCTGGTCAACGTCGGCGTGCCCAGCGAACCGAGCTCGTTGAACCTCCTCTCCCTCATCGTCGGACGGCGTACTCTCACCGGTTCGAACATCGGCGGTATCCGCGAGACCCAGGAGATGCTCGACTTCTGCGGCGAACACCAGCTCGGCGCGGAGGTCGAGGTGATCGGCGCGGACGAGGTCGGCGCGGCCTACGACCGGGTCGTACGCAGCGACGTGCGCTTCCGCTTCGTCATCGACGTCGCCACCCTCGACCAGGCGTAGCCAGGAAAACGACGAGGATAAACCTGTCCCGACAGATATCCTCGCCGTTTTCCTTTTCCTTCTCCCTGGCGATTTCCCAGTGCCCGCCGAAAACTATTCTCCCGTCGCCGTCTTGTTAACCTGACATTCACACGCGACGACGTTTCGAAACCGACTCGGCCGTTACGATTCCTCTCGGGTTCGCCGTTCGGCATTCCCACTCCGACCGGCGCCCGCCGGAACGAAGTCGTAGGCCAGCCACGGGATGACCGGCCACGCGGCCATCGCCCGTACGTGTCGATCGGAAATGAGGATTCACCATGGCATTCGTCATCATGTCCGGGTGCATCGATGTCAAGGACGGCTCCTGCCTCGAGGGCTGCCCCGCGGACTGCATCTACGAGGGTGACCGCAAGATGTACATCCACCCGGACGAGTGCACCGACTGTGGCGCCTGCGCCGTCTCCTGCCCGATCGGCGCGGTTCTCAGCGACGACCGGATCAAGGCCAAGGACCAGGAGTTCCTCGACAGCGAGGCCTCGTTCTTCAGCGATGTCCTGCCCGGGCGCGACGAGCCCATCGGCGAGCCCGGTGGCGCCACCCGTTTCGTCAAGGCCAACGGAAAGATCGCTGCGGACACCCCGTTCGTCGCCGCTTTCGAAAAGTGACCCCCGGGGTGTGACAGCCATCCGGCCAGACCCGTCTGCCGGCTGGTGGACCGCCATGTCGGCAGCACCGCGACGTGGCGGCGTTCCTGGTGTTGCCTTTGTTCGGGCCGTGCTCTCCCACGGCCCGGGGGATGGGCGGGACACGTTCACGGCGACCCGCACCCAGGCCGGCCCCGGCGTTCACCCCCCACGCCGGGCCCGGCCGCCCGCCGCGAGACCCGGAGAACCCGGCCGCCCGCCTGATCCGACGGATTCTCTCCGGCGAGTTCGGTTACCCTTACCTTACCTCATCCGAACTCGGCGGCCAGAACACGAATCGCCGCACCGACCCGAAACGGCTATCCGCATCGCGAAGAAAGCTCGACGCGGGAACCGGTCGGTCGCGTTCCGGCGCGACGGACATGTCAGTTCTGAGGCGACGGGCTCGGGGTGGGCTGCTGCTGCGGGGTCCGCGCGGGCGGCGACGCCCGGGTAGGGGGCGGATCGCCGATGCATCGCTGCGGCGGACCGCACCGCGGGGCGACGAACGGAGGTGGCGGCGAGCCACTCGCCACCAGCGGCTCCGTGGGGCTGTTGGCCTGGGCCTGGGCCCGGCGCTGCGGCAGGTTCTCCCCGGGGCTGTTCGCGTCATGGCGAGGTCCGGTGATGTACAGCGGTGAGGCGACCGGAGCTGGCGGCGCGCCGGCCGCTGCCTGCCCTCCACCCGGCGCCGCACCCGTACCACGGCTGGCCGTGCCGTCGCCGCCACCGTCCGGGCGCGGCGCGGACGGCCTGGCCGAGTGGGCCGCCGTGGCGGAGCCGGCGTGTACCGAGACGCTCCCGCCCGATCCGTCGATGCCCGCCCGCACCCCGACGGGTGCGGCAGGCCCGGCGGACCCCACGGCCACCGTGGGCCGCGCCGCACCGGTGGTCACCGCCGCGGCAGGCGTCGCGCTGGCGGGGGGACCTTCGGTGGCGGCACCGTCCTGATCGGACGGGCCGCAGCCCGCCGCCGCGAGCCCCATGGCCGCGGCGAGCATGACCATCGCGACCACCCGCCCGGGCATCCGCGCGCCCTCACCTCTCACAGGTAGCCCCGGTTCCCGGACTGTCCGGGGGCGATCCGCGGCTGGTAGACCCAGGTCAGCCGCTGGGTCCGTTCGGCATCCGCGAGCGCGCCACGCCCGTTGGCCAGGGGAAGGGTGCTCTCCGGATCTCCGAACTCGATGTCCCCGAACTCGGCGTGGTGACCCACCCCCGCCGCCGGCCGCGCCACCTGATGCTCCGGGCCCGCGGCGGGAGCGGCAGCACGCCCGGAGCCACCGGCCCGCGCCGGGAACTTGCCGTTGAACATCTTGCGCAGGAACGCCGACCGCAGAATGAGGAACTGGTGGATGGCGAGTGTCACCGCGATGGTCAGCAGTGCGAGCAGCAGCATCGTCGGCCAGTGCAGCGACGTGTCGAACCCGAACAACGTCGCCAGGACGTAGATGAAGAAGAAGTGGAACAGGTAGACGGTGTAGGAGGCGTCGGCCAGATAGCGGGCGGCCGGATGCGGCCCCGGGACGAGCCAGGCGCCGACGGCGAACATCGTGGCGACCAGCGCGATCGAGAACACCGTGTCGGTCAGCACCAGCCCGGTGCCCGTCCCCAACTGCGCCACCCACCCACGGTCACCGGCGAGCAGCGCCAGGCCGGACACCGCGAGCAGCACCGGCGCGGGCCGCTGGAAATGGGCCAGCAGCCGCGTCCGGTCCAGGTAGAGAAGCACCCCGAGGCAGTAGTAGGGCAGGAACTCGAGGGTGAACCGGGCGAGTTCGCCGACGGTCCCGGTGCCCAGCACCGGCTCGATGACGGCCCGGCGCCCCCCACGCAGCACGATGGTGAACACCAGCATCGCCATGACGATCGTCGTCATCGTGCGCAGCCGCCCCGCCGTCGCCTGCCGGAACGCCGCCGTTGGCACGACACGGGAGAGGATCACGACCACCGCCGGCGTGCACAGCACGTAGACGAGCAGCACGATGAGGAACCACAGGTGCAGCGTCCAGTGCAGTTCGCCCTGCGGATGCGGGATGGTCTGCCCACGGAGAAAACCCGGGAACGAGACGTTCGGATCGTTGTGGAAGTTGTAGGTCAGCCACAGCGTCGCCGGGTTGAACAGCACCAGTGTGGAGACCAGCGGCGCCCCCACCGCGGCCACCCGCCGCCGCACGGTACGCGCCGCCCCGTACTTGCCGATCAGCATCGCCGACAGAAAACCGGAGATGAGATAGAAGCCCTGCATCCGGAACAGCCCGGAGGCATAGGCGATGCCGCGGAACACGCGGTCATGCCCCAGCGTCGAGACGTGTACGAAGACCCCGACGAGCATGAACATGCCGCGCAGCGCGTCCAGATGGTGGTAATGGACGTCACCCGCAGGGGGTGCGGTGGTTTCCTTCATCGTCTGGTCCCCAGTTCTCCTGAGCCCCAGATCGCGCCAGGCCAGGTCGCGCGGGCCGGTCCCGTCACGCCGACCACACGGACCCCCGCCGTGGCGGGCACCACCAGCGGCGCTGGCAGGCCCCACCCGCCGGCCCCCGGCCCGCAGATCAGCACAGGACAGACAATAGGGACGCCGAACCACCGGTACCGCTATTGACTCACAACAGACTCAGGTCGACCTAAGCAGGCACCCGACCGAACTACTTCCCCATCCGAGGGCGTGACCACAACCGAACCTCGACCTTCCGTTCCCCACGCTCGGCACGGAGCGGAGGTGAGGGAACGGGAGTTACAGGTTCGCTAGCCAGCGGTGTCCTGGGTGCACCTCGGCGAGAAGCCGGGCCAGGGTACGGTGCTGGGCCGACGTCAGGTACGGGATGGTTTCCTCGAAGTCCGCCTGGTCCTTGGGGCGGGCGTGCCTGGCCTTGAACAGCAGGACCAGTTCGGGTGCCAGGTACGGAATGCCATCCGGGGTGTGCTGGATGATCTCGTCGTAGGCGAAACGGATCGTCGGGTCGTGCCGGCAGATCCAGGTGTCGCCGTCGTGGGGTTCGCGGAACACGTCCAGCAGGTAGTCGCCGGTGGTGCGATCGCGCAGCCAGGTCTGGTGGGTGACGGCCAACACGTCCGGTGTGGCGTTCTCCCAGATCCAGCCGCTGTCGACCGCGTCGAAGGCGTATCCGGGAAAGCGGTCGCGGATCTCGGGGAAATCCCCGGCGGGGACCGCGATCTCGAGGTCCCCGTGCGCACGGGTCTGTGTGCCGCGGAACAGGTCCAGCGCCCAGCCGGCGGCCACGCACCAGGGCACGGTCACCCCGGTCAGGTGCTGAGCGACCTGACCGGGAGTCCAGCACGATGACCACCTGACACCCAGGGCCTCGATCTCAGCAGATGACAGCTTGATACCACCGGCCCGCTGCTCGCTCACCGGTCGAATCTACCAGCGGCATCGAAAGCGCGATCACCTCACCCGGGACGCCCGCGGGATCAGATCACAGGATGTTCCGGACACCCCTCCCTTACGATTCCATCAGCCGGGCGGTAAACAAGTAGAACGATCCGCAGAGCCCGGCTGGTCCACTCATTTTTCCATCGCTTCACGCCTTTCTCCTGCGCAGAGAACACGAGAGTTCAGGATTTCAGTCCATTCATTTTCGACATCACCCGGACAGACCGCTTCCTGCACACCTGGTGCGGTCTCCATAATATGAACAAGCGTCCAGGAGAGCCCGTAGGAATCGTCGACGCCGAAAGCGACGGCGGGGTCAAGCCGGCTCGGCCCGGATCTTCCGCAACCGCATCCCGAGCGCCTCGCGGGCCTGTTGAACACTCGAAGAAGGCGACGTCGACACCGACGAACAAGCCCCGTCTCAGGCGATCCGGTAGGCGTCGTGGTCGATGCCCGGTCCCAGACCGCCTCGAACGCCGAGGCGCACAGCTTCACCACCGCAGGGTCCGCCGTCTCCTCCAGACCACCGCGGTGAACACCGCCCGATCCCCGGTGGCAACGACTCCACCAGCATCCACAGATCATCGGGACCAGCCGAGTCCCCAGGCTGCTCTCCATAACATCCAGGATTCAGACATATACCCGCAGCAGCCACACGAGACATGCCTTGGATCTGCCGTTCAGACGGATGTGGGCATGGGATGACCGAGCCAGGTCACCGCGTCGCAGAGGGCCGCGACCAGGTCCAGTTCGTGGCCGGCGCGGTCGGCGTGGACACGATGGAGATTGAGTACCAGCCGCTCGGCGTCCGCCCAGTCGGCGAACTCGCCGAGCCGCGCGTCGCGAGCGATCTCCAACGGCGTCGCACCACGGGCGAGCCCGCGGTCTGCCTCGCTGAGTACGAACTGGAAGTAGCGACGGTGCTCGTCGAGCACACGGTCGATCTCTCCGCCGGCCAGCACCGGGCCATGCCCGGGCACGATCACCTCAGGCGCCATCCCTGCCAGCCAGTCGAGTGCGGTGAGTGCTCCCGTCACCGAGCCCATGAACACCAGCGGAGTCAGGCCGGCGAAAAGCAGGTCCCCGGCGAACAGGATGCGATCGTCGGGAAGCCACGCGACGAGGTCTCCGGTCGTGTGGGCCGGACCGCCGGGGTGCAGGAGGTCCACCCGCCGTTCACCGACGTGCACCGTCGCTGCCGCCGTGATCGTGACGTCGGGCAGGCGCCGCCGGACGCGCCCCCAGTCCGGGATCGGCGACCAGAACGCCGGGCAGCCGTCGATGATCGGGTCGGTGCGCAGGCCTTCCCGCATCCGCTCATGACCGATCAACACCGTCGCCGCGGGCAGAAGGCTGTTGCCGTAGGTGTGGTCACCGTGCTGGTGGGTGTTGACCGCCCACCGGGTCGGGGCTCCACCGGTGACATCACCCAGCGCGGTGAGGAACCGGTGGGTGCGCCGCGCAGTGGCGCAGGTGTCGATGACCAGTGTTTCCCCGTCGCCGCTCACAGCACCGGCGTTGTTCACCCACCAGGACCCGTCCGGCTGCACCCAAGCATACACACCCGGTCGAAGTTCGCACAACTGCGCCGCGTCGGGCGCGGCCGACGGATCTCGACCCGCCAGCCCGTCGGACTGCGTCGACATGTGATCACCTGCCCATTCTGACATCAAGGGGTTAAAATAACCGTGAACTGAATCAAACCTGGACACGGCCTTGTCGTTTTTGGCGACCACAGCGCAACTGGCCATGGGCGCATGGCCGGGTCAGCTTGGCACGGTGCGCTCGATGCGGCTCGGATTGAATCCGTTGGCAAATTGTAACTGGCCAGGTCTCGTAGATCGTTTGTTTTTGCTCTCGCGGCGTGCTGGGGCTGTTCGGTGATCTGGTAGCCCCGGAGCGTTGGTGCCGCGTGGTTGATCGGTCCGTAGGGTTCGGGTGTGTCTGAGGATCCGCCCGCGCCGCCGGTGCCGTCGTATGACGAGCTCGTGGCGCTGGTGGTGGAGCAGGCGGCGCTGATCACGCAGTTGCGGGCCGAGGTGGAACAGGCCCGGGCGCGGATCGCCGAGCTGGAAGCCCAGGTCGCGAAGACGTCGCGGCACTCGTCGAAGCCGCCGAGTTCGGACGGGCTGGCCAAGCCACCCCCGAAATCGTTGCGGACGAAGACCGGCCGCAGGCCCGGTGGGCAGGACGGTCATCCCGGATCGACGCTGCGGATGGTCGCCGATCCTGACGAGCGTGTGGTGCACGAGCCGGGGCCGTGCTCAGGGTGCGGGACGCAGCTGGCGGATCGGCCGGTGACCCGGACCGAACGCCGGCAGGTGTTCGACCTGCCCGAGCTGCGCCCCCACGTGACCGAGCATCAGCTCCTGGAACGGGAATGCGGCTGCGGGACACGCACGAAGGCGACCGCACCGGCCGGGGTGGACGCCCCACCCAGTACGGGCCGCGGGTGACCGCGGCGGCGGTCTACCTGTACTCCGGCCGGTTCCTGTCGAAAGAGCGGACCGCGACCGCGCTCGGGCGCATCCCGTTTTGTTTTGAAATGAAATCAGACTTCTGCATAAGCCTCACGGCATCAGCCAGTTCCCCGCCCTCGTCCAACTCGCCGAGGGCCACCCCTGGATACCCGCAACCACCTAACCCACGATCAAAGCGGCACCTGACCAGTTACCCGACTTCTTCCCGCCGGGAAGAAGTCGGCACATTTTTCAGGCAGACGGGATTTGAGACGGACGAAGCGTCAGTGTTGGCTGCCGACCTGGTTCCGCAGCCAACACGAGAGCCCTCCGAATCTCGCCAATATGCATTTTCGCTTCTTCGACCGTAAAACGGCCATCCGTAACACGTGGCGGATTGACGTGACCGTAGGCACCCTGTGCAGTCAGCTCCACGCCCACCCCGAACGGGTGAACACACAGGATTCTTGCATCAACGATGCTCCCTACGAGTTCAGAGCCGACAGAACCCCATTCCGAAACAGGAAGGTCGTGAATGTCTTGCCCCTCTACCACGGAGCCCATAGCTTTTGCCTTCCTCTCGTCAACTGGTTGAAAAGGTCAATCTTTGCATGCGGAATCTCCCATTCCCTCCCAGGGCCACCCTCATAATCGAGACCCGCACCGAAATGCTCCTCAAATTCTGAGCGATTGAAGGTGAACTTGACATAGAAGTCCTCGTGCGTACCGACCGCATAATCAGCATATCCCTTGGTGACAACATCCTCCGAGCCCACATAGGCCAAGCCATTACCTCCAGCGTGGCGGCTCGGGTTGAGTCCATTGGCAAGTTCATCTTCGCCGTTTCCCCGCTGCGCAGCACGGTACACGTGGACCACATCATCAGGCCCACAGGAGTTGTGCACCAAGACCGCAACGGAACCTGCGACCACGTAGTAGGTGTGGAGGGTGTCGACGGTGAGGTTGTAGACGGTGGTGATCTGATCGTAGTGGCGGGTGGCGGTGACGGGGATACGAGCCCCGGTGGGGGTGCGGAGGGTGTCGGCGAGGGTGAGTTGATCGGCGTCGGTCCAGGCGTGGGTGGTCTCGTCCCAGAACGGATGATGGTCGGTAGCGATCACCGTGGCAGGACTGGGACCGGTGTCGACGGTGACCGCGACCAGATGTTTCTTCCCCTGGCCCACGATCAGAGCGGTGACCGTGTGAGCCTCGGTGCGGCCGGTGTCCGGATCGGTGGACAGCACCCGATCACCCACCCTGACCTTCCGGATCGGCCTCGTCGAACCATCCGCCAGGAGAACCTCGGTGTCACCGTCGAAACTGTTCGGCGTGCACGACCCCCCGGCGATGCCGGCCGCGCCGGTCTGGGAACCAGCACCACTGGTGGTGTGCTGACAGACACGAGCCTGGGTGTCGTCGTAACGATCAGTGAACGGATTACCCGTCTGCCAGCAGGTCTGGTCAGGAGTGACCGGCCGGCAGGCGGTCGCCAACGCGGCCACACCGGTACCGCTGCTGTCACACGGGTTCGACGTCAGATCCGCGACCGCCGGCCCCGGAGGCTGATCCGGCGCGGGCGGCTGCCCCCCGTTGGCGGGCGCCGCTGGGCGGGCCGCGGGAGCGGTGCCCCGAGCGGCTGCGGGCGGCGTGTCACCAATGCAACGCAACGGCGGGGCGCACATCGTGCCGTGGAACACATACCCCGCGGTCGGGTCCGGAGTGGTGATGCCAGGACCGGAGTTCTCGCTCGCCTGCGCCTTACGCTGCGGAAGATTCTCCCCGGGACTGTGCAGATCCAACCGGGTCGCGGTGATGATCTCAATGTTCTGCTTGGCCGCGGCCGCTGCCGGCACGCCACCGCCCACGCCAGCCCGCCCTGTGCTGCCGGCCGCGGACGTCGCCGGCCCAATCCCGCCGTCCACTCTTTCGCGCGGGCGGACCTGCGGGTCAGGGGATCGGCTCGGTTGCGCGGGCGAATCCGCCAGGTCGGGGGCCGGCCTCGTGTTCACCGACGGACGCGGCGCAGAGGCTGGCGCTGGCGCTGGGGCTGGGGCTGGGGAACCATTCGACAGGACGTATTTGTTGACCAGGTAGACGGAGCCTGCGGTCAGGGCCGCTGTAGCCAGGAGACCGGCTACCTCGGGTCCGGCCGCGATGACCGCGGCGCCGATCGCCGCCTTCTCGGCGACGGTGGCTACCACTCCGACGGCCTCACTGGCCGCGGCCCGCTCGAGCAGCCCCACGCCACCCCTGGCTGCGCTGCTCGCGGCACGCGTGATCGAACTTAGTCCGAAGTAGCCGGTGGGGTCGTTGTAGGCGAGCGGGTTGGCGTTGCCATAGAGGTAGCGGTTGGCGGACGCGGAGCCGCTGAAGGGGACGTCGGCGACGTCGCGGGAGGCGAAGCTGCCGGTGCCCGGGGTGTACCAGCGGGCCTGCGCGGAGACCCGGGAGGTCGACGGATCCGTCCACGATCCCTGGAAGCCCACCCGCAGACCTGAGGTGCCGGCGGCCACCGGGGTGCCGAACGGGTCGTAGTGACGGCTGTCGGTCAGCGAGGCGCCGTCGGTCGTGAACGCGCCGATCACGTCACCGTGGGTGTTGGACAGTGTCGCCCAGTTCCCCGCGGCCATCCCGGTCGCGACGATCGAGCCGGCGGGGTCGCGGGAGTAGGCAGCCGAGCCGTCGGTGACCGGTTCGCGCTCCAACCCGCCGTAGACCAGCCGAGTTCCGTTACGCACCGCCAGGCGGCCGAGGCCGTCGTAGCCGTAGGACGTCGGGCCGACGGTGCTGTCGGAGATGAGCTGGTCGAGGGCGTCGAAGTCGGTGGTGGCCGTCGTCGCGCCGGTGACCTTGGTCGCCAGGGTGCCGCGGGCGGTGTAGGTGTAGCTCGACGTGCCATCGGAGAGCAGCCGGTTGCGCTGGTCGTAGGTGGCGGTCGTGCCGTTGACCGACAGGCGGTTGCCGGCGGGGTCCCAGCCGTAACTGGTGGTCACCGACGCGGGATCGGTCCAGGAGGTCAGCCGGTCGGCGCGGTCATAGGTGTAGGTGGAGGTGCCGGCACCGGCGACGCCGGCGGGGCTGATCGTGGTGGACAGTTCGTTGTCGTCGTTGTCGTAGGTGTAGCTCTGGGCGCGCAGGGTGCCGCCGGGTCCGGCCAGGGTGTCGGAGGTGGTGCGGCCCAGGTCGTCGTAGCCGACGGTGCGGGTCGCCCCGCCGGAGGCGTAGCTGATCGAGGTGAGCTGGCGGGCGTCGTTGTAGCCGAGGGTGCGGCTGCCGCCGGTGGTGGTCCCACCGATGGTGGTCAGGTCGTCGCGGGCGTTGTAGCCGAACGTCGTGTACGAGCCGGGGTCGCCGCGGGAGGCCATCCGGCCGTTCGCGTCGTAGGTGAAGGCGGTGGTACCGCCGCCGCCGGAGCCGCCGGTGACCAGGCCGCGGTCGTTGTAGGTGTAGGTCTGGGTGCCCTGCGGGTGGGAGACGCTGGTCAGCCGGCCGGCGAGGTCGTAGCCCAGGGTGCGGGTCGCGGAGGTGACGCCGGTGCCGGAACCGGTCTCGGAGGTCATCCGGCCCAGCTCGTCGAAGGTGCGGGCGCGGGTGACCCCGCCGGGCACCATCTGGCCGACGGGCAGACCGCCGGCGTCGTAGGAGGTCTGCCAGCCCCGGTCGGGGGTGTTCGGGTGCGCGGTCGTCGACGGCTCGATCACCGCCTCGGGCAGGTTGAGGCTGTTGTAGGTGTAGATGACGCTGTTGCTGCGGCCGTCGGTCCGCCGGCTGAGCAGCCCGCCCTTGGCGTAGCCGAACGACGTGGTGATCGTGGTCGTGGCGTTGACCGGTTCGACGACGCTGCGCACCTGGTTGAGCGGGTCGTAGGTGGCGGTCGTCGTCCAGCCGAGCGGGTTGGTCGACGACGTGGGGTTGCCGGCGGCGTCGTAGGCGACGGTGGCGGCGCGCAGCTCGGTGTTGTTCGGCGCGAACTGGGCGACGCGTGTCGCACGTCCGGCCCGGTCGTAGGTGGTGCGGGTGGAGCGTCCGAGCGGGTCGGTGACCGACCGCAGGCGGCCGGCCAGGTCGTAGGCGTAGCTGGTCAGCTTGTTGGTCTCGTCGCGGCTTTCGACGAGGTCGCCGGCATCGTTGTAGACCGCGGTGGTGGCGGCTCCCGAGCCGGTGTTGACCGGGGTGACGACCCGGGTGACGTCACCGGCGTCGTTGTGGTCGGTGTAGGTGGTGAAGGTCGCCGACGGGGAGCGTTCGGTCTCGGTGGCCGCCCATGCGCGGTCGAGGTCGTCGTAGGCGTGGAAGGTCCAGGCGCCGATCTGGTCGACGGTCGAGAGCACGTTGCCGGCGTCGTCGTAGTTGATCCGGCTGACCCCGGCGGTGGCCGAGCCGATCTGCGGGTCGGTCACGGAGACAGGCCGGTTGCGCTTGTCGTAGACGACCGTCGTCGTCTTCGCCCGGCGGTCGACGTGGGTCAACGGGTTGCCGACGGCGTCGTAGGTCCAGGACTCGGTCGGGGTCATCACCGAACCACCGGGCGGGGTGTACGGCTGGCCGGAGCGCTGGGTGATCCGGCCGCGCACGTCGTAGACGGTGGTGGTGACCATGCCGCGGGCGTCACGGTCGTGGGTGATCTCGCCGAAGGTGTTGTAGCCGGTGTCGACGGTCTGCTGCTGCTCGGTGGCGCTGCCACCCCACTCCTCGACCGTGACCGGTGGGGATTTCACCTGGGCGGTGAGTCCGGCGGCGTTGACGGTGACGGTGTGGGTGTAGGCGGGGTTCGACGGGCCGCCGGCGACGTAGCCCCGTGGGTCGGCCGCCGCGGCGACGAAACCGCGCTGGTCGTAGCGCTGGGTGCTGACGAAGGTGGCCGTGCCGTCGCCGAAGACGGTCGCGGAGGTCGGGCGGGAGGCGTCGTCGTAGGCGGTGTCGACCCGTTCGGTGGTGGCGGTGCCCGCGGCGCCGAACAGGGTCGAGGTGACGTTGTCGCCGGCGTCGTAGGTGTAGGTGGCGGTGCGGGCGACCGTGCCGGGGGCGATGGTGTCGGTGGTGACGCGGCCGGCGGCGTCGTAGGCGGAGTCGGTGGTGCGCAGGCCGCCGCCGGTCACGGTGTGGACGGAGTGTCCGGCGGGGTCGTAGGCGCGGTCGACCAGAACGATGTCGCGTGCCCCGGAACTCGACAGCGTGCCGTTGGTCAGATCAGGTGGCCGGTAACCGCGCAGGATGTCCTGGCGGGGCAGGTCGTCGAGCCAGTAGGTGTGGTCGGTGGTGCGTCCGAGCGCGTCGGTGACCGAGGCCAGGCGGCCCGCCGGGTCGTAGGCGCGCGAGGCCAGGACGACGTCGCGGGGGGTGGAGCCGGCGACGGGATCGTCGACGAAGTCCTTGAGCGTCGTGGTGGCCAGCAGGTTCTTGGCCGTGTAGGCGTAGGCGGTGACGACGCCACGCGGGTCGGTGGAGGTCGCGACGTTGTTGTTGTCGTCGTAGGTGAGGGTGGTCGTCGCCGCGATCGGGCTGGTGGCGCCGACGGTCATCGACGTCTGGTTGTCGGCGTCGTCATAGGTGTAGGTGGTGCGGCGGGTGGCGTCGCCGCCGGTGGAGTCGGCGACGTCCGTGGCGGTCAGGTCGCCGTTGAGGTTGTAGGTGTTCGTCGTCACCGCGGTGTGGGTGACGTTCGTGATCGGGTTGAGCACACCCGGTTCGGTGGTCGTGGCGATCCGGGAGAGTTTGTCGTAGGTGTTGGTGGTGGTCAGGCCGGACGGGAAGCTGTCGGAGATCTCCTTGGCGCTCAGCCGGCGGCCGAGTTCGTCGTAGGTGTAGTCGTGGGTCAGGCCGGCGGGGTCCTGGTCGTGGCGCAGGTCACCCTTGTTGTCGTAGCCGAACGTGGTGCTCTTGCCGCGGGCGTCGGTCATCGAGGCCAGCAGCCCGCGGGGCACGGTGCCGCCGCCGATCGCGGTCTCCGTGCCGGTGGTGAACGCCCAGGTCTGGGTGCGCCCGGTGGGGAAGTCGCCGGTGGCCGGGGTGCGTTGGGTGACGAGGTCGCCGAAGGCGTCGTAGGTGTACTGGGTGCGGTAGGTGTCGTCGGTGGGTGAGGCGGAGCGGCCGTCCCGGTAGTCGGTGATCAGATCGTTGCGCGGGTCGCCGGGGGCGCCCAGGAAGTAGCTGTAGTAGTCGGTGAACAGCACCGGTTGGGTGCCGAGCATCGCCCGGCAGGTGATCCGCGCCAGCACGTTGCCGCGGGTATCGGTCTGCAGGCGCAGCTGGTTGCCGTTCTCGTCGTGTACCTGGGACAGGAAGCCACGGTCGTTGTAGACGAAGGTGCGCTGGTCGGTGCCGTCGCGATGGGCGACGAGCTGGCCGCCGCGGTAGTCCCAGTCGGTGGGGTGGCCCTTGGGATCGGTGATCCGCACGGTGGTCGTCTCGCCGGTGGCTATCACGGCGTAGGTGGTGCGTTTGCCGCGGCCGTCCTCACGCCAGGCGACGGTGCCGTCCGGGTTGTAGCCGACCTTGGTGTCGATGTTTCCGCGGGGCAGGGTGACCTGGGTGAGCCGCCCGCCCGCGGCGTAGGCGTAGGTCGTCGGGGTGGCGCTGTGCGGCGCGGTGACCGAGGTGAGCCGGTCGCCCGTGTAGCCGTAGGTCCAGGTCAGCGGCCCGCTGTAGGCCGCCACCGAAGCGGTGGAGGCGGAGCTGATGTGGGTGCCGGTCCAGGCGAAGGTGATCGAGCGCCCGGAGGTCTGGTTGGTCGCGGAGGTCAGGCGGGCGTTGCCGTCATAGGCGAGCAGCACCTGACGGCCGGACGCGTCGACGGTCGTCGTGAGCCGGCCGTCCGAGCGGAAGGTGGACGTGTTGCCGGCCTTCTCGGTCAGCGTCGTCGCCGCGCTGAAGATCATGGTGTCGAGGCGGCCGGCGCCGGTGCCCTCGGCGAACGGTCCGGCGCGGCTGCCGTACAGCACCGCCGGGTCGTTGGTGGACAGGATCTGCGTACCGTTGCGCAGGACCCGGATCTGCGGTCCGTTGGTCTCCACGCGCAGCACGTCCGCGGCGGTGCAGCACTGGCCGGCGGCGGTGGCGACCGTGGTCTCCACGCCGTTGTCCCGTTTGACGAGCTGCCAGCTGTTCGACGCGGGCTGGGCGACCAGGCGCCAGTAGTTGTTCGCGTCGGCGTAGCGGAAGGCGAGGCCGACCCCGGCCTGCGCGGTGGGCATCGTGAAGGAGAAAGCACCGTCGGGCGCCGCCGCGACGGTGGCGATGTCGCGGTTGCCGGCGGCGGCGGCCAGATAGGCGGCATTGCCGCTGACACCCCAGGTGCCGTTGTTCGCCACCCAACGCTCGCCCGTGTCGGTGGCGCCGAGCGAGGTGGCCGAGTCGGCCCGGGTGACCTGGTCACGGTGCTGGTCGGTGGTGATCACCAGGGAGCCGAGGCGGCCGGCGCCGGCGCTCGCGACGTACAGGCCGGCCCGCGTCGCGGTGCTGAAGGCGGTGTCGCTGGCCGACCCGACCACCCGGTTGTTGCGCAGCACGGTGAGCGTGCCACCGGACATCGTGACCGCGTAGGTGTCGTCGGCTGCGCAGCAGGCGTTCGCGATCGTGGCGACCTGCGTCTCCGACCCACCGACCCGCTTGGCCAGTACCAGCGCATTGGTGGATGGTTTGACGTAGAGCATCCACATGTTGTCGATGTCCTGGACGCGGAAGGCGACGCCGACGCCGTCCTGGGCGACCGGGACGGTGAAACGCAGTGTTCCGTCGGCCGGCGCGGGCAGCACCGCGGCGTTGCGCTGCCAGATGGAACCGGACACCAGATAGGCGCTGTTACCGGAGATTCCCCAGGTGCCATCAAGAATCTGCCAGTTTTCCCCGGTGTCGGCGGCGCCGAGGGTCGTGGTCGAGTTCGGCCCGGTGAACGATGCGGTCTTCGCTGCGGGCTGCTGCAACAGGGCGTAGGCGCCACGTGGTGGTTCGTAACTGCCGTCGCTGTTGCGGCCAAACCGCGTGGTGTGCCCGTCGGGATATCGGACCAGGATGTTTCCGGCGCCGTCCGGGTCGGGTGCGGCGGATGTGTCGACGGTGGATGTCCAACCGACACCGAACAGACCGTTGGTGTCATTGCGGCTGTTGTAGGTGCGTTCCAGCACCAGGCCGGGGCCCACCGCGGCCACCGAGGCGTCGACCGCGGCGGCGGCGTAGTTCTGCGTCAGCGGGTGAACCTGGTTGACCGCCGGCACATAGGGGTCATTACCAAGCTGGGACTGCACAGGCGGTTGGTTCAGAACGGGCTGCAGTGCGAAGGGGCCCGCCCACGTGCTCTGGTTCGTACCGTCGGAGACGCGACCTCGCCAGTAGTAGATGGTTCCCCAGGTCAGTGCTCCGTTCGGCGGTTGCCAGGTCGGGGAGGGCTGGAAGCCGGAGGTCCAGCAGGTCCCGGAGGCCGCGTCGGCACCGGTGCACAGCTGGAACGAGTAGGTCAGCGGGTTCGGAGCGTTGTCGGGATCGGACCCGGTCATCGCCAGCGCCGGGGTCAGCGTCGTGACCTCGCTGTTACCTGGCGGCTGGACGCCGGTGACGATCGGCGAGACGCCCGACGTTGTGATCGGCATGGAAAGGTAGTCCGTGCCCTGGCCGGAGAACCAGGTGACACCGGCTTCCTTCATGTCCCAGCGGATCTCGTAGCTCCCCGCGGGAAGTGCGCCGACGTTCGCGGCCAGGTCGATGCTCTGGCCGGGGTTCACCGTCGTCGGAAGGTTCGTCTCCGCGCCGTCCTGCAGGTAGAGAGAACCGTTCTGGTAGACGTGGTACGAGAGCCTGAAATTGCTGTTGGCCGGCCATGCGTTCTGGCCGGTGTTCTTGACCCGAATGGTCATGACCCCCGGATTGAGCGGGGTCATCGGGGTCACCCACTGCGGAACACCGTTCGGATACGAGTACTGCGCGCCGTAGGAGGACCATTCGATCTCAAGTTTGGGACGCAGGTCGGACGGCGGATCCGCCGGATTGCACCAGCAGTTGTTCGAGTAGTACGCCTTCAGCGCCGCCCCGACCGTCTCCGACGCGGTGATGGCCAGGCCGAAGTTGGTGTTGGCGTCATGGGTCCAGGTGTTGACCAGATTACGAAGCCGAGTGTCGCTGTCGCCGATCGTCTCCCAGGCCGAAGGACAACCCCCGAGATCGCCGTCGTGGGCGAAGGTCTTCTCGGCGACGACCGGGCCGAGGGTGGCGCCCGGCCAGGTCATGTTCCCGCCGTACCAGGGGATCGTGACCTGTCGCAGGTACACCGGGTACGGGGTGCAGCCGCCCGCGGAGTCCCAGTTGACGATCTTCACGTGGGCGTTGACGACGTTCGCGCCGGTCAGGCCGGGCTGGCCGGGGAAGTTCAGGTAGCCGCGTACGACGTCGGAGCCGAAGACGCCGGCGCGGATCGCGACCTCGTTCGCGTAGTTGGTCTGCGGGTGGGCCGAGGAGACGTAGGTGTCGTCCGCACCGGTCAGCAGCGTGGTGACGTTCGGGTCGACGGTGACCGGGAAGACCCGCTCGGGGTCGGCGAGCCAGTCGCGGTCCAGGTCGACCTGCAGCGCCTGGCCGCCGTCCTGCTCGACGAGTCGGTAGGTGACGCCGCGGGAGACGGCGTGCATACCACCGCTGGTCCGCGCGTCCTGCATCCAGCCCGGCGGGATCGCCGCGCGCACGGTGCCCGCGTCGTCGGCCAGCAACACCTGGTCGCCGTCCACCCGGGCGGTCAGACCCTGCAACGACAGCGGAAAGGTCCAGCTGGTCGGGGCCTTCGCCGACCTGAGGACGATGACCTCCTTGAGGCCGTCGGCGGTCGGGCCAAGCTGCAGGTCAGCACCCTCACGCACTGCGGCGAACGTCGCCTTGGGGCCCTCCACCTGGGCCTTCGACGAACTCGCCGCCTGTGCGACACCGAAGGCGAACGATCTGCCCTCGCCGAGATCGATCCGGGCCACCTGCCGGTCCGCGGCCGAGGTGGCGATCTCGACCGGATGCTCGGTCGCCCGCGCGCGCAGCCGTCCCGCACCGTTCTCGGTCAGCGCCGTGTCGATGCCCACCCAGGCGCCCTTGGCATCCCGGAAGCGCTCGGTACCCAGCCTCGATTCGGTGGCGTAGGTCCCGTCGGGGTTACGGAACACCTGCTCGGAGGCGGATCGGCGTTCGGGTAGCTCGACCCGGCCGACCTGGGCGGTACCGTCGCGCCGGATACCGCTGCGGTCCGGCTGGACCACCTTGGACGTGCCGAACGTCGCGGTCGCGCCCGGGGGTGTCGCACCCGTGGGTGTCGCGCCGGAGGCGGTGGCGGGTTCGGGAGTCGTGCGGCTCGCCGCCGGCGGCGGGACGGGTTTCCCGCCGGGCGTCCAGGGCGTGAAGCGCGAGGTGCGCTGACCCGTGGTGGGAACGGCGCCCGCCACGGCTTTGGCCTGCCGGTCGATCGCAGCCGAGTCGATCGGCGCGATGATCTGCGTCCGCTCGGTGGGGACGGTGTGTCCACGACCGGCTGCCGTCCCGGCGCTGCTCTGCGGAAGCTTCGTGTCCGCGAAGGGGTTGCGCAGAGCGACCGGCGAGGAGTCCGTCCGATGGACGACGCCGACGATCGCCACGGCTGTCAGCGCCAGCAGGGGCACCAGCAGCAGGGCGATGAGCCGGTGACGCACCATGCGCCGCAGACGGCGTCGGCGTGTCCCCGGTGAGGGTCGCTCGGGTCGGGAGGCGGGATCGGGGGCGGGGGCGGGCAGGTGCCGGCCGGGCATGGAGGGCTCCGGGGTCCGTGGGTGGGCACGGTGGGTGGCTCGTGCTCAGGACGCGGGCATCTGCGCACGTCAAGACCACGAGCAGGACAGGTAAGGAACCACCCGGAGCACTGCGGGGCACACTGGCGTGACGGGCTGGCGGCCAGGCCGTGCGGTGGGTGACCAGGGCCGGATGCCGCCGCCACGCCGACCGGGCCGGTAGCACGGTCGGCGGTGACGGAGGCGGCGGCATCCGTGACAGGGACGGGGCGCCGAACCATTGCCGCCGAGACGGCCAGGTCGGCCGTTCGGTCGGGGTTCGGACACTCCGCGACAATTACTTTTAGTAGCGGGCAGCGAGGTTACAGATATGTAACGAGGCGTTCGGTATGGCGCGCGCTGGTTCGCGGCGGTCCGCTACCCAAGGGACCATCGACAGTACCCGCAGCGATGTTTCGTGCTCTATGCACCTGGATGAGAACAGAGCGCAGCGTTGCATGCGGATTGTCGCCCTGCCAAGCCCTACGTGAACGAGGCGAACGTCTCACTCGGACGCCTTGCGCGTGGACCAGGCGCCCGACTATCCACGCGCGCACTCCCTTCACTGCACTCAACATCAACGATCTTTTCGCACATAGCGGGACGATCAGCTACCCCGGCGAATGCTTCACGCCACTCCAGTGAATCTTATTAACTTGGATGAAACTCAGTAATATCTGTGGATTTCCTGAGAAGATTTGCTAGCTCAACTCGGGACGATCTGTCACAGTCCTGTCTCGCCACGCATTCGTCGGCCGGCTCCCCTCCGACTGACGGCTGCGTGGCGAAGGCAACGCTCCCCGGTGCGCTACGGAAGGTGATCGTTTCGGAGATCCCGCACTGACGCCGACGACCACCCCACGTCGACACTCACCCGCATCGCGCTCCCGCGCCGTCACCGCTGGAGCGGCCGAGGCTCCGCCGGCCATCGGGCTGCCGTCACAGCCCCTCTCGTCGGCACGCCTGGCACCGTCACGCCGCTCGTCAGCCCTACGGACCCGGTCTCCGGGTCACGCCGGCTGGTCGGCTGCGCCCTCCCCCACGGATGCCTCATGCTGCTCGCACGCACCCGATCATGCCCTTGTCCGGCTGGCCCACAGCCGTGACGCGGCATCGACGTGCCACCGACACCGCCACCGTCACCGCGCCGACCCGGCCGATCCGGCCGACAACCGCGACCCACAGGCCCGGCCGCCGCTTCGATGCCGCCGCGATCCGACCCGCGACGGGCGGCCGAGCTCAGCCGGCTCCCCCTGAACCCGTTCGAGTTCCACGTCGACACCGGGCCCAGCCCGCGCACCCCACACGTGACCGGAACAGGAACGGCCCACGGCACCGCGGCCGCGGCCGGTCCGCGCACCCGCGTCGTGACCCGAGGCCCGGCCTGGTCCGCACGTGCCTGCTACCGGTTCTGCTCGTGGTCGGTCTGATGGTGCTCTGCGTCGCCAGTGTTCCTTCCGAGGACACCTCCGAGGTGGCCGGGAGTCCCGCCCCACCCCAGCGGCCGGGCGACTGGGTCATGCCTCCGCTCATCTCGAACGCGACTCGCAGCGCGCCTCCCGCGGCGGACAACGCCGTCGCGGTGGGCGGTGGCACGCCCGAACCACTGTCCGCGGTCGGCCTGGCGGAACAGGCCGCGCACGAGTCGACGTCCGGCACGCTTCTGGCGCCTGGCAGCAACGGCATCCCCGGCCGGGTCCTGGCCGCCTACCATCGCAGCGCCGAACGCCTCGCCCAGGAGCAGCCCGGCTGTCGGCTGAGATGGGAGCTGCTCGCCGGTATCGGCAAGGTCGAATCCGGGCACGCCGCCGGCCGGCCGATCACGGCGGACGGCACCATCACCCGCGCCATCCTCGGTCCCCCGTTGGACGGCCATGGCGGTCGCGCCCTGATCCGCGACAGTGACGGCGGGCGTCTGGACCAGGATCCACGTTACGACCGGGCGGTCGGACCCATGCAGTTCATTCCGACGACCTGGGCGACCCGCGGCCGAGACGGCTCGGGTGACGGCCAGCGGGATCCGCACAACATCGACGACGCGACCCTCGCCGCCGGTGGCTACCTGTGCGCGGGTGGGCGCGATCTGACCGTGCCCGCGAGTCTGCGCGCGGCGATCTTCTCCTACAACCCGTCCGACGACTACGTCCGCGCCGTCCTTGCCTGGATGACGGGCTATCAGGGCAGCGGTGCCATCGCCGTGACCAGCCCGGCCGCATCCGGCTCCGGGAGCGCGCCGATCACCGTGGTCGCGCTCACCCCCAGGCCGTCCGGGCCGGACCCCGCCGCGACAGCGCAGGGATCGGCGCCCGCGCCGTCCTCGGCGCAGGCCGCGCCCACCAGCTCGCCCGCACCGTCCGCGGGCCGGAGCGGTGCGCCGGCACCGACGACTGTCTGCCCGTCCGCGGACCCGCGCGTGCGAAACCCGATCGTGGTTCCGCGTGACCTCGACCCGGCCATCCCCGGTTACGAACAGCTCGATCTGCTGGGCACCGTGGCTCCCCAGCCGATTGGCGATCTCGCTGTCGAGGCGGACGCCCGCACCTCGACCGGTGCGCTGGTCGCCCATACCCGCACCACCGTGGCCGCGAACCCGACCCCCGGCTCCGCCACGGCCCCCAGCGCCGCCACGACCGTCGGTGCCGGCGCGGCGGGGCAGCGTCCGGTGTTGCTCGCCCGCTTGGACGGCCGGGACCTGGCCGCCGCGTCACTACCCGGGCACACGGTGACGGTCACCGTGACCATCCCCAACGATGCCCGCACCGGCTGCCCGGCCCGGGAGATCCTCACGACGCGGATCGGGAACATCGACCCGGGCATGTTCGCCGGCTCTCGCGTCGCGGCACCGGGCTCCGGATCGATCATCCCGCTCTCGCCGTCGCCCTCGGGAACACCCGCCGCACCGTCGACGGCGCCGACATCCGTGTCACCGACGTCCGTGTCGCCGACCTCGACACCACCGGCACCACCGGCACCACCGACACCACCGGCACCGTCGCCGACCTCGCCTTCGTCGCAGCCCGCACCGGAGCGTGCGGCGACGTCGGAGTCGTCAACGGCCGCGGGGTTAACGTCAACGTCCGAGGCGGTGGTGGAAGGGTCGACGCGGACGGCCGCCCCGGCGGGCTCGCCGGCCGGGCGGTCGGGTCAGGACGCCGGGTGAGGTGCGGGCAGTGTCGCCAGCACGCCGGTCAGGGTGTCGACGACGGCGGGCTGCTGGTCGACCAGGTAGAAGTGGCCGCCGGTGAAGTGGCGCAGCTCGAAGGACGCGCTGGTGTGCTCGCGCCAGCGTTCGGCCTCGGCGGTGGTGACCCGGGAGTCGGTGTCACCGATCAGGGCGACGACGGGAATGTCGAGCACCGCGTCGGGACCGGGCTCGTAGGTCTCGATGGCCTGGTAGTCGGCCCGGGTCGGCGGGACGATCAGTTCGAGCAGTTCGGGTTCGGCGAGGATGCGCGGGTCGGTGCCGCCGAGGCTGCCCAGCTCCGCGATGAACGCGGCCTCGGGCAGACGGTGGTAGGACTCCTCGCGCAACGTCGACGGCGCGCGCCGCCCGGAGACGACCAGCACGGCGGGCCCCGGCCGCTGGGCGGCGGCCAGCCGCCGGGTCACCTCGAAGGCGACGACCGCGCCGAGGCTGTGCCCGAAGAACGCCAACGGACGGTCATCGTCGAGGGCCCCGACGACCTCGGCGATCTCGTCGGCCAGCGGCGCGATCGCGGTGTGGGCGGCCTCCAGACGACGATCCTGACGGCCCGGGTACTGCACGGCGAGCACATCCGCCACCGGTGCCAGCGCCTTCGCCAACGGGACGAAGAAACTCGCCGACCCACCGGCGTGCGGGAACAGCAGCAGCCGTGGCCCACCCGCCGGAGCGGGCTGGAACCGCCGCAACCACCGTTCGCCGTCCGCAGAGATCCCCATCACCGCATCATAGGAGACCTACCCGCTCCATCCGGTCAAAGTCGGACGCCTCGCTCCACTTCACCGTCCACCTGGCCGATGCCCGCTAGCCCAGCGCCGCTGGACGCCCCCGGACCACCGGAGGGCCCGACGGCATCGGACGGCCCAGCAACACCAGACTGCCCGGGAACACCGGACGGCCCGGGCTTCGGCTGGGCCCACGATCGTTGGGCGGCCCAGGCCGCCAGTGCCGCGACCGCCGAGATCGCGCCGCCGACGTACAGCCCGGCTCGGGCGTCCGCGACGGCGGTGAGCCCGCCGACGAGCGCGGCGCCCAGGGGGGTCGTCCCCTGCATGATGAGGGTGTAGAGCGCCATCACCCGGCCGCGGTACTCCGGGTCACTGCCCAGTTGGACGCGGTGGTTCGCCGCCTGCATGAAGTACAGCGAGGCGAAGCCGGTCACGGCGAACAGGCCGAACGCCGCCGCGAAGCTCGGGGCGAAACCCGCGGCCGCCTCCGCCAGACCGAACCCGAACGCCGCCGACATCACCAGCCGCGCGGACGGCCGGGTCCGCCGGGTGGTCGTGAGCAACGCCGCGACCAGCGAGCCCACGGCGAGCCCGGTGGTGAGCAGCCCGAACTCCGCCGCCCCCGCGTCGAACACGGTCCGGGCCATCAACGGGACCGTGAGCTGGAAGTTCATCCCGACCAGTCCGACGGCGGCGACCAGGCCCAGCACCACCACCAGATCCCGTTCGCCGCGGATGTACCGCAACCCGTCGACGACCCGCACCGACCGCGCCGGATCCCGCACCGACCGGCGGATCTCCTGCGGACGCATGAGCCGCAGCCCGACGACGGTCGCCAGGAAACTCCCGGCGTTGATCGCCATCACCGGCCCCGTGCCGACGGCGGCGATGAGCGGCCCGGCCGCCGCGGGCCCCACGATACGGGCGACGTTGAAATACCCCGCTGACAACGCCGACGCGTTCGGCAGCAGCGCGCCCCCCACCAGTTCGCTGATGAACGCCATCCGCGTCGGCGCCTCCACCGCGTTCACCACCCCGACCGCCGCCGCGAACAGGCACACCTGCCACAGCCGCACCGCCCCGCCGAACACCAGCACCGCAAGCCCCGCCGCCAGCACACCCGAGATCACGTTCGCCCCGGTCAGCAGCGCCCGCTTGTCATACCGGTCGGCGAGCCGCCCGCCATACAACGTCAACAACAGCACCGGCGTGAACTGCAACGCCGTCACCAACGCCAGCGCGTTACCCGGGTTGTCGCTCAGCGACAACACCAGCCAGTCCTGTGCGGTGTACATGGCCCAGGTCCCGGTGACCGACAGCACCTGTCCCATCGCGAAGAGCCTGAAGTTGTGGACCCGCAGCGCCCGAAAAACCCCGCCATCCCCACCGGTCCGCGCCTTGTCCACTACCACCGCTCCCCCGCTTCCACTGCCGCTTTCACCCACATCCGCCCCATCCACCGCCTCTTTCCGGTCCGCACCGGCAGTCGCGCCCGCACCCACACTCCCACCGCGCCCGATGGCTTTCTCCTCCCCGTGCGCGCCGTGCCCGCGATCACTTCGTTCCCATCGGCCACCCAGCCGGGCCGCGCGCCCGACGGCGTGGTTCGGAGCTGCTTTCGAGGTGCGCGGGGACCCGCGGCGCGCCACCGTTCACCCGGCCCCGTCCGCTACGACCGTCCGTGGCCGACTCGCGGATCCGCGGTCCGCGGTCCAGGTCCACGGTCCAGGTCCAGATCCGCGGTCCGCGGTCCGATGCCGAGGCCTGTTCGGTCTCATGCCGAGGCCTGTTCCGGATTCGACCCCCGGAAATACCGAACAACCCTCGTCGTGCCGAGCCGGCACGCGTTTCCTTTGGGTGTACGTCGCGTCCCCGCGGCCAGGTCGGGTCGGACGTCGGATGATCCCACGCCAAGGCGCCGAGCCAGGGCTCCGATACCTTCGCGGTGACCCCGAAAGGAGCTTGATCACACTCCGCCGAGATTCGGCGAAGAAAAACCGACCTCGAAGGGAAGCCCACCACGACCGACCGACCGAACGAACGGTTACAGGCCTCGGCCGGGGTTGAGGATGCCGGTGGGGTCGAAGGCGGCGCGCAGGCGTCGTTGCAGGTCGTGGCTGTGGGCGCCGAGTTCGGTGGCCAGCCAGCGGCGTTTGAGGATGCCGATGCCGTGTTCGCCGGTGATGGTGCCGCCGAGTTCCAGGGCGAGTTCGAAGATCTGTTCGGCGGCGTGCCAGGCGGCGGGGGGCAGCTCGGGGCTGGCGGGGTCGACGACGATGATCGGGTGCAGGTTGCCGTCGGCGGCGTGGGCGAGGGTGTAGATGTCGACGCCGGTGGCGGCGGCGATGTCGGTGACGCGGGCGATGGCCGTCGCGAGCTGGCTGCGGGGGACGGCGATGTCCTCGATCAGGGGGCGGCCGAGGCGTTCGAGGCTGGGGAGGGCGGCGCGGCGGGCGGCGAGCAGGGGTTCGGCGGTGGCGTCGTCGGTGCTGCGGTGCACGGCCCGGGCGCGGGCGGCGAGGATGACCTCGGCCTCGTCGGCCTCGGCGGTGGCGCCGGCGCCGTCGGTCTGGACGAGCAGGAAGACGGCGCCGTGGGTGGCCAGGGTGCTGCCGGTGGCGGCGTCGACGGCGCGCACGGTGCGCTCGTCGAGTAGTTCGGCGATGGCGGGGACGATCCCGGCGGCGGCCAGGGCGGTGACACCGTCGACGGCCGCGGCGACGGTGTCGAAGTAGCCGGCGAGGGTGACGGTGGCGCGTGGGAGCGGGCGTAGCCGCACGGTGGCGCCGACGACGACCCCGAGGGTCCCCTCGGAGCCGACGAGCAGGCCGGTGAGGTCGTAGCCGGCGACGCCCTTGACGGTGCGCCGTCCGGTGGTGATCACTTCGCCGTCGGCGAGGACGACCTCGAGGCCGAGGACGGATTCGCGGGTGACGCCGTACTTGGCGCAGCGTAGTCCGCCGGCGTTGGTCGCGATGTTCCCGCCGATGGTGGAGATCGACGCGCTCGCCGGGTCGGGCGGGTAGCTCAGGCCGGCCCGGCGGGCGGCGGCGTCCAGGTCGGCGGTGATGACGCCGGGTTCGACGACGGCCACCGCGTCGGCGACGGACAGTTCGCGGATGCGGTTCATCCCGGTGAGGTCGAGCACGACCGTCCCGGCGCCGGCCGCGGCCCCACCGGCCAGGCCCGTGCCGGCGCCCCGCACGATCACCGGCACGCCCCGGGCGGACGCGACCCGCAGCACGGACTGGACGTCCGCGACCTCCCGGGCGAAGGCGACACCGAGCGGGCGTCCGGGCGGGATCCAGCCGGAGCGGTCGAGCCGGTGGGCGTCGATGATCGCCGGGTCGGTGCTCCACCGTCCGACCGGCAGCGCGACGGCGAACGCCTCCGTCACCGCCGCCTCCCCGCCCCCGCGTCGCCCGGCGGGAGCGGCGGGGGCCGCGGGGGCCGCGGGGAGGTCGGTGCCCACCTCGGTGCTCATCAGGCGCCGGTGGCCACGGGACGCGCGGGGTCCGACGACCAGGCCGACCAGGAACCCGGGTAGAGGGCGGCGTCGATGCCGACGACGGCGAGGGCGGCGATCTCGTGGGCCGCGGTGACCCCCGACCCGCAGTAGACCCCGACGGTCTGGTCGGTCACGTCGATGCCGAGGGCGGCGAAACGGGCGCGCAGGTCGGCGGCGGGACGGAACCGTCCGGTGGCGTCGAGGTTGTCGCCGGTGGCGGCGCTGAGCGCACCGGGGATGTGGCCGGCGCGGGGGTCGATCGGTTCGACCTCGCCGCGGTAGCGTTCGCCGGCGCGGGCGTCGAGCAGGATGCCGTCGTGGGCCAGTGCCGCGGCGGCGTCGGCGTCCAGGACGGGCAGGTGCCCGGCGCTCAGGACGATGTCGCCGGGTGCGGGGGTGACCTCCCCGGTTTCCAGCGGCAGGCCGGCCGTGCGCCATCCGCCCAGGGCGCCGTTGAGGATGCGCACGTCGGGCACCCCGGCCCAGCGCAGCAGCCACCACGCGCGGGCCGCGGACAGCCCGCCGACGTTGTCGTAGACGACCACCGGACGGCCGGCGCGCACCCCCCAGCGGCGCGCGGCGCGTTGCAGACTGTCGAGGTCGGGCAGGGGGTGGCGACCGGCGGTGCCGTCCCCGGTGGCGGCCCGGGCGTGGTCGGCGAGTTCGGTGTCGAGGTCGACGTAGACGGCGCCGGGCAGATGCGCCTCGCGGTAGTGGTCGTGTCCGTGCGGATCCCCCAGCGCCCAGCGCACGTCGAGCAGCAGCGGCGGGGTGGCCGAGTCCAGTTCGTCGCGCAACGCCGACGCCTCGACGAGCACCGCGCCCGCACGGGTGCGTCCGGCCAGGTCCACGGGCACCCGTCCGTTCGCCACCTGCCCGCCGGCGGCGGGGGTGGCGGTGGCGAGCAGGGCCTCGAGGTCGGCGTCGCCCAGGCCGCCGGGGGGAACGCCGCGGCGGGCGGAACCGGCGATGCGGGCCTGCACGCCGGCGTTGACCGGCGCGGTCAGGCCGTGCAGCCGGGCGAGCAGGACGATCTCGCCGTTGAGGAAGTCGGATTCGACCGAGCCGCCACGGGCCAGGCTCTGCCAGGTGGAGCTGCCCCCGCGCACATGCCCGGGGATGTCGGCGAGCACCAGGCCGCTCAGGTCGAGGCCGGGCGCGAGCCCTTCGGCCACGTCGATGCCGGCGGCGGCCAGTGCCCGGCGGGCCTCGGCGACGAGTTCGGCGCCGGCGGCGTCGCGGCGCGGGCCGGGCGGGTAGAGCGCGTCCAGGTTGTAGGCGAGGTTGCCCAGCAGCTTGCCGGCCTTCCACCGCTCGATGTCGCCGACGACCTGCACGGCCAGCGAGGCCCGCCGCAGGTCGTCGGCGATCCCCGCCGTCAGCGCGTCCACCTCGGACGTCCCCACACCACCGGCGGCGGGGCCGGGGGTGCGGCCGAGCAGCAGGGCGGTGACGATCGGTGTGGCCGGGGAGATGACCTCGCCGGGGCGCAGG
Source organism: Frankia sp. AgPm24 (assembly GCF_023243055.1). Lineage (NCBI taxonomy): Bacteria > Bacillati > Actinomycetota > Actinomycetes > Frankiales > Frankiaceae > Frankia > Frankia sp. AgPm24. The sequence goes on from NZ_JALKFW010000198.1 coordinate 75,392, forward strand.
TGTGACGCCGGGCTGTACACGACGGCGTCCAGGACGGTGGCGAAGCGGCGCAGGGCGACGCGGGCGCTGTCCAGGCCGTTCTGCAACAGGACGACGGGCAGGGTCTCGGCCGCGGTGGCGGGGCCACCGTCCACCGGCGCCCAGGCCCAGGCGGCGAGGACGGCCTCGCTGTCCTGCGCCTTGGTCGCGAGGACCAGCACGTCCGTGGCGCGCAGGTCGACCTCGGCGGGGCCGGCGGCCACCGGCAGGTCGAGCTGGTGCACGACCGGGTCGCCGCCCTCGGTGGCCGGCGGCCGCAGGTAACGCAGGCCGCCTTCGCGCAGCGCGGCGAGGTTCGCGCCGCGGGCCACGACCAGGACGTCGATGCCGGCCAGCCGCAGCTGCGCGGCCACCGTCGCGCCGACCGCACCGGCGCCGATGATCACGTAACGCCGGGTGGTGGCGGTCGCCCCGTCCCCGGGTGCGGTGCTGGTCATACGGTCATCCTTCCAGTCCGGCGGTGGCGCCGGACACCTTCTGCGGACTCGGGCCGGTGGCTGCCCCGGCGAGATCAGTGGTGGCGGTCGCGGTGGCCCCGACAGTCGCGGTGGTCCCAGCGGTCGCGGTGGCTCCGGCGGCGGCGAGGTCGGCGGCGAAACGCTGGCCGGGGACGGCGTCGAGCAGTTCGCGGGTGTGCGCCTCGGTGGGGGCGGTCAGGACACTGGCCGCGGTGCCGCTTTCCACGATGCGTCCACCGCGCAGCACGGCGACGTGGTGGGCGAGCGCGGCGACGACGGCGAGGTCATGGGAGACGAACAGGTAGCCGATGCCGAGCTCGTCCTGCAACCGGGCGAGCAGGGTGAGGATCTGGTCCTGCACGGAGACGTCGAGGGCGGACACCGGCTCGTCCAGGAAGACGAGTTCGGGTGACAGTGCCAGCGCCCGGGCGATCGCGACCCGTTGACGCTGACCGCCGGAGAGCTCCGCGGGGCGCCGTCCGGCGTAGGAGACGGGCAGGGCGACCTGGTCGAGCAGTTCGTGGACCCGGGCGGTGCGGCTGGCCCGGTCGCCGACCCGGAAGCTCACCAGCGGTTCGGCGATGCTCTGCGCGACGCTGAAACGCGGGTCCAGCGACGAGTACGGGTTCTGGTGGACGAGCTGGAAGCGTCGGCGCAGCGGGCGCAGGGTCGACCAGCTGGCACCGGTGATGTCGGTGCCCTCGAGCAGCACCCGGCCGCGGGTCGGCGACTCCAGACCCATCGCGATCCGCAGCGCCGTCGTCTTGCCCGATCCGGATTCCCCGACCAGTCCCAGGGTCTGGCCGGCGTGGACGGCGAGGTGCACGTCGTCGAGGGCGGTGAAGGCACGGGACTCACCGCCGCGGGGCAGCCGGAAGTCCTTGCCCACCCTGTCCAACCGCAACAGTTCGGATGTGGACGCCACCGGCGCCCCGACCGACCCGCCGGCCGGGCTCACCGAGGCGACACCCGCCAGGGCCGGGCTGGCGGCGACCGGACCGGCCGGGGCGGGGTGGGGCGGCACGCTGGTGTGGCGGGGGACGATGCCGCCGGCGTGCGAGAGCGCGGGGGCGACGGCGATGAGGTGGCGGGTGTAGGCCTCGCGGGGGTGCAGCAGGATCTCGCGGGGGCCGCCCTGTTCGACGATGCGGCCGCGGCGCATGACCACGACCCGGTCGGCCCGGTCGGCGGCGACCCCCAGGTCGTGGGTGATGATCAGCAGCGAGGTGCCGGACTCGCGGACCAGGCTCGCGAGATGGTCGAGGATGCGACGTTGGACGGTGACGTCCAGGGCGCTGGTCGGTTCGTCGGCGATGATCAGCCGTGGCTGGCCGGCGAGCGCGATGGCGATGAGCACCCGCTGGCGCAGGCCGCCGGACAGTTCGTTGGGGTACTGCCGGGCCCGCATCGCCGGCCGGTCGACACCGGCTCGTTCCAGGGCCTCACGCACCTCGGCGGGCACCAGCCGGCGGTCCACGCCGCGGCGGCGCACGGCCTCGCCGACCTGGCTGCCGATGCGCATCGTCGGGTTGAGGCCGACCATCGGGTCCTGCGGGACGAGGCCGACGAACGGGCCACGCAGCCGGCGCAGGACCCGTTCGGGGGCGGCGGTGACATCGGTGCCGGCGAGGGTGATCCGCCCGGCGGTGACCACCCCGTTGGCGGGGAGCAGGCCGAGGACCGCGTTGGCGGCGGTCGTCTTGCCCGAACCGGACTCGCCGACGACGGCGACGGTCTCCCCCGCGGTGACGGTGAGGCTGAGGTCCTCGACGGCGGGTACGACCCGGCCGCGCGCACGGTAGCCGACCGACAGACCGGCCAGGTCCACCAGGGTCTCGCTCACCGCTCCAGCTCCTCGAGGGTACGGGCCACGTGGTTGAGGCTGAACACGACCAGGCCGACGAACAGGCCCGGCAGCAGCGACAGCCAGGGGCTGGTGATCAGGAAGTTGCGTCCGTGGGAGATGAGGCTGCCCCATTCGGCGGCCGGCGGCGGGCTGCCGAAACCGAGGAAGCTCAGCGTGGACACCAGCAGCACGGCGGTGCCGAAGTCGAGGACGGCGAGCACACCGACCGGCCCCCACGAGTTCGGCAGGATGTGGCGCCACAGCACCCGTCCCCAGGACGCCCCGCCGGTGCGGGCCGCCTCGACGTAGGGCTGCGAGCGGACCCGCAGCACCTCGGCTCGGGTGGTGCGGGCGAAGCCGGGGGTGATGCCGACCGCGACCGCGATCGCCATCGGCACCAGGCCGAACCCGAGGGCGGTGATGATGGTCAGGGCCATCATCAGGATCGGGATGGCCAGCAGCACGTCGACGATCCGCATCAGCAGCACGTCGATCCAGCCGCCGAAGAAGCCGGAGACGATGCCCAGGGCCAGGCCGGCGACGATGGCGATCAGCACCGATCCGCCGGTGACCTTGATGGTCAGGGTGGAGCCGTGCAGCATCCGGGTGAACAGGTCCCGGCCCAGTTCGTCGGTGCCGAACAGGTGCGAGAAGCTCGGGCCCCGTAGTTTCTCCGCCGGAGAGGTGTCCGAGGGGCTGCGTGAGGTGAACAGTCCCGGCGCCAGGCCCGACACGATCACGAACAGGACGAACAGGACCGCGAGGACGAACCCGGGCCGGCGGCCCAGCGGCCGCAGGGTGGCGGCGGCCCGGTGCCACCAGCCGACCGTCTCGTACGACTCGTGGCTGCTCGCCTCCGACACCGCCACGACCCCGGCGGCCTCGAGTTCCTCGGTGGCCTCGCGGTCGTCGGTGGCCTCGCGGTCCTGGGGCGGTCGCGTCCGCTGGACGGGCGGCGCCGGGTCGGGTCCGCTGTCGTGGCCGGTCGACGGGGCGAGGCCAGACAGGGTGGCGCTGAGGTCCGTGGCGGTCAGGTTGTCGGGCATGGCGGGCCTCCTAGCCCGCCCGCGCGGCGGCGGCCACGCGCGGGTCGAGCAGCGTGTACAGCAGATCGACAAGCAGGTTGACCAGGACGAAGCCGGCGGCGGCGATCAGCACGATGGCCTGCACGAGCGGCACGTCCTGGCCGAGGACCGCCCGTTCGGCGAGCTGGCCCAGGCCGTCCCGGGAGAAGATCGCTTCGATGACCACCGCGTTGGTCACCGTGTAGCCGAGCAGGATGCCCAGCAGGGTCAGCGCCGGCAGGGCGGCGTTGCGCAGCACGTGGCGCAGCTGCACCCTGGCCCGGGACAGGCCCTTGGCCCGGGCGGTGGTGATGTAGGGCTCGCGCCAGGTGTCGGAGAAGCTGCGGATGAGCAGCTGGGCGAGCATCGACGCGCCGAGCAGGCTCATCGTCACCGCCGGCAGCACGAGGCTGCGCCAGCCGTTCTCGCCGGTGGCGGGAAACCAGTGCAGCGAGAAGGAGAAGGCCTGGATGAGCAGCAGGGCGATGAAGAACTGCGGCAGCGACACCCCGACGGCGGGCAGCCGGGCGAGCAGGGTGCGCGCCGGGCGCCACTGGACGTAGCTGGTCAGGTAGGCGAGCCCGACACCGCCGATGACCATCAGCGGGACGGAGACCAGCGTCAGTTCCAGCGTGGACGCGATCTTGCCGGTGATCAGGGAGGCGACGGTGACGTTCTGCGTCAGCGACATGCCGAAGTCCAGGTGCAGGGCGTTCCACAGGCCGTGGAGGTACTGCGCGAGGATCGGGTCGTTGAGGTCGTAACGGTCCTTGAGGATGTGCAGCTGCTCGGGGGTGAGCTGGCTGATGTCGGCGCCGCCGGCGGACAGCTGCAAGGTGATCGGGTCGCTCGGCAACACGTGCAGGATGACGAAGACGACCGTGTAGGCGGCCCAGAGCACGGCCAGCGCCTGGGCGAGCCGTCCGGCGAGGTAGCGAGGCATCAGGTTCCCGGTCCTGTTCGGTTCCGGTCGGGTGCGGTGCGGGTGGACGGGCCGGCCGGCCCCGGTGACGCGAACCGGCCGGCCCAGACGAAGCGGGTGAAGCGGGTGAAGCGGGTGGTGCCTACTTGAGGAAGATGTCGTTGGCCCGCAGGAAGGCCTCCGAGGTGAACGCGAAGCCGTGCACCTTCTTGGACACCCCGACGGTCTGCAGCCGGTCGTAGAGCGGGACCGTGACCACGTTGTCGATCAGGTAGTCCTGCAGCTCCTTGTAGGCGGCGGCACGCTTTTCCGGGTCGACGGTGGACTGGCCGGTGGCGAACAGCGCGCTGACCTTCGCCGCGGTCGCCGCGTCCTGGCTGTACTTCGCGGAGTACTGCTTGGTCGCGGCCTGGTCGATGGAGGAGCCGAGCACGCTCGGGTCGGCCCGGGTCAGGTAGGTGCCGGCCAGGTCGTACTCGCCGGCGTTGGCCAGCGGGGTGTACTGCGCCTGGGTGACGACCTTGATCTGCAGGTCGATGCCGACCTTCTTGAGCTGGTCCTGGATGAGCTGGTCACCGGGGCTCGGCGCCGGGCTGAGGTAGGTCAGGCTCAGCTTCCTGCCGTCCTTGTGCCGGTAGCCGTCGGAGCCGAGCGTCCAGCCGGCACCGTCGAGCAGCTTCGCCGCGCCGGACGGGTCGTGGGCGAGCTTGGCGGACTCGTCGGTGAAGTACGGGGTGCTCGAGGTCAGCGGGCTCTTGGCCGCCGGGTAGTCGTCCCAGAACAGGGTCCTGGCGTAGCTGGACAGGTCCAGGGCCTTCAGGACGGCCCTGCGCACGGCGAGGTCGGCCAGCGGCCGCCCGCCGGTGATGTTCGGGGTGAGCAGGCCGGAGATACCGGGCAGGGCGCGGGTCTCGATGGTGGCGCCGGAGGCCTTGATGACCTGCTGGTCGGCCTCGGAGATGGGCTGGCGCGGCCAGGCGATGTCGATGCTGCCGCCGGTGAGGCTGCCGACCCGGACGCTGTCCTCACTGATGTAGGAGACGTCGATGCCCTGCAGGTGAGCCTCGCCCTTGTTGGCGACCAGCGAACTCGGCCAGGCGTAGCCGGCCCGGCGGGTCAGCTTCGCCGACTTGGCCGTGGTGTAGCTGTCGAGGGTGAACGCGCCCGAACCGATGACCTTGCCGGCGCAGCGGGCCTCCGGCGTCTCCCTGTAGGTCGCCGGCGACAGGATCGCCAGCGTCGTCGTGGAGGTGGCCTGCAGGAACGCGGCGTTGGGCTTGGCGAAGTCGACCTTGACGGTGGCCGGGTCGACCACGGTCGTCGAGGTGTAGCCGGCCAGGTAGGTGACGCCGAGGATGGAGCGGGGGCCGAGTTCCTTCAGACCGTCGAAGGCGGTCTTCACGGCGGCGGCGTCCAGCCTGGTGCCGTCACTGAAGGTCGCGTCGGTGCGCAGCTTGAAGGTGAACTCGGTGGCCTGCGGGTTGACCGTCCAGCTCGTGGCGAGCCACGGGACGATCTTGCCGGTCTTCGGGTCCTGGTCTGTCAGCGAGTCGGCGATGTTGCGGTCCAGGCTGCGCGACTCGATCCAGTACACCTGGTTCGGGTCGATGCAGCCCTGCAGGTCGTTCCAGAAGGCGAGCTTGAGTCGCCCACCCGAGACGGGCTTGTCCCCCTGTGATCCGCCGCTGCCGGCGGTGTCCGACCCGGATCCACCACCGCTCCCGCAGGCCGCGAGGGTCACGGCCGCGAGGACGGAAACGGCGGCAGCGGTCAGCCGCCGTCTCGTTCGGTGACGGTGTGTCGTGCTCATGTGATGGTGCTCCTTGCGCGAGGTAGGACGACAGCGGGACGAACGGTGGTGCGCCGGACGGGCGCTTCGGGGGCAGGTCCGTCCGGGTGGGCTCAGGGGGTGGGGGTCTCGGGTGCCGCGGCGGCCAGCGTGCGCCGGCCGGCGGCGAGCAGCGCGCTGTCCTCCTGCGGCGGGTGCACCCGCACGCAGTGGACGTCGCGCAGGTGGCGCTCGAGCGGGTTGTGTCGGGTCAGGGCCGGGTTGCCGAGGGCGGCGACCGCGGTCTGCACGGCGCTGATCGCCGCGCGGGCGATCAGCGGCTTGGCGACGACGACCCGCCCGAGACCGCTCGGGTCGCCTGTCTCGAGCCGGCGGGCGACCCCGAAGGCGATCTCCTCGGCGGCGGTGAGCTGCGCCTCGATCTCCCCGGCGATCGTCTGGATGCGTTCGGTGGTGGCGATGGGACGGCCCAGCGCCGTGGGGACCCGCTCGTGGGCGAAACGCAGGAAGAAGTCCTGCGCGGCCCGGGCCACCCCGATGTACAGGGCGGTCGCGCCGAGTCCGACCGCGGCGAAGGTGGCGTCCGGCGGGACCTGCGCCGACAGCCGCTCACCGCGGAAGTACGACTCGGGCACCACCACGTCGTGGTAGAGCACGTCGTGGGTGCTGCTGGCGCGCAGACCGAAGTGGTCCCAGGTGCGGACGATCTCGATGCCCTCGGCCTCCGCCGGGACGATGACGTGGCCGATCAGCGGGTCGTCCTCCTCGGTGGCGACCCAGACCAGGTGGTAGCTCAGTCCTTCGGAGCTGGTCGCGAAGCCCTTGTGGCCCCGCACCACCCAGCCGTCCGCGGTGCGTCGGATCTTCGTCGCGGGCAGGCCGCCGCGCACGGGCGCGCCCAGCTCCGGTTCGGCGCGGATCGCGTTGAGCAGCACCGGGCGGGTCAGGGAGTCGGCGACGACCCGGCGGTAGAGCTCGTCCGGCCAGAACGGCGCCCGGCCCTGCATGACGTGCTGGAACACCGTCATCGACGAGATCAGCGCGACGGACGGGTCGCCCTTGCCGAGCGCTTCGAAGACCCGCACGCTGTCGGTGGCCGACAGGCCCTGACCGCCGTAGCGGGCGTCGATACCCAGCCGCAGCAGACCCGCGTCGTGCACCGCCTGCACACCGGCCCACGGGAACTCGCCGCTGCGGTCGTACTTCTCGGCGGTGCGGGCCAGGGTCGCGCCGACCCTGGCCAGGGCCTCGTCGGAGAGGTCGATCGCCGGCAGCGGCTCGACCCCCGCGGGCCCGTCGGGCGCGGTGGGCTGCGGGATGGACGTGGCCAGCTCGGTCGGGGCGGTCATGCCGAGGCACCGGTGGCGCCGACGGCCACGAGTTCACGCTGGTCGAGACCGGCGTCGAGGGAGACGACCTCACCGCGGCGACCGGTGGCCTCCCGGTGCGCGAGCTCCTGGCGGATCAGCGGCAGGACATAGCGGCCGTAGTCGACCAGGTCGTTGTAGTTGTCGTAGCCGCGGATCGAGATCAGGTCGGCGCCGAGATCGATGTAGTCGAGGATCGCGGCGGCCACCGTCTCGGGTGTGCCGACCAGCGCGGTCGAGGCACCCCCGGCGTTGGTGGCCTTCGCCGGTGCCGTCCACAGCGCCCGGTCGTGGACCTCGCCGCGTTCGGCGGCGGCCAGCAGCCGCTGGGAGCCGACGTTGGCCGGAGGGAGACCCTTGCGGCGCAGGAACTGGGCGGCCGCGCCGGCGGTCCGCGTCAGCACGCCCAGGGTGCGGTGGGCCTTCTCCCAGGCCAGTTCCTCGGTCTCGGCGATGATCGGACGGAAGGTGACCCAGATCCGCGGCCGGTCGGTGCGACCGGCCAGGCGGGCCTGCTCGTAGACGGCGTCGATCTGCTCCCGCGTCTCACGCAGCGGCTCGCCCCACAGGCCGAAGATGTCCCCGAGCGCGCCGCCGACCCGGTAGGCGTCCGCGGACGACCCGCCCACCGACACCGGGATGGTGCCGTTGACCGGCCGGACCAGCGAGACGAAGTCCTCGAAGGAGTAGTAGGTGCCGGCGTGGTCGAACGGGGTGGTCGACGTCCACACCCGGCGCAGGATGTCGATGTACTCGGCCTGGCGGGCGTAACGCTGCTCCTTGGGCAGCCGGTCGCCCTCGCGGGCCTGCTCGTGGTCGTCGCCACCGGCGATGAAGTGCACCACGGCCCGTCCGCCGGAGAGCTGGTCGAGGGTCGCCAGCTGCTTGGCGGCGACCGTCGGGAACATCGTGTTCGGGCGCAGCGCGACGATCGGACGCACCCGCTCGGTGTGCTGGGTGAGGGCCGCGGCCACGGTGAACGGGTCATGCCCGGGCGAGCCGTAGGGCACCAGGGTGTAGTCAAAGCCGTACTCGTCGAGCGTGCGGGCGTAGCGCCGGAAGAACGGCAGGTCGACGGCGGTCAGACCCAGCCGGTTGACCTCGTTGGACGGATTGACGTTGACGGCGCTGATGAACTCGACAGGCATGGTTCCTCCGTGCGTGCGGGTGCTGGGAGCGGATGCCGGGGCCGACGGCCGCGGGCGGGTGGGATCAGGCCCAGCGGGCGATCGTCGGCAGGTCCGCGCCCAGCCGCAGCCGCTCGAGGAACAGCACGATCGCGGCGGCGGCGCTGCGGTGGGTGGCGTCGTTGAGCGCGTCGTGGCGGCCACCCTCGATGGTCACCAGCTCCGCCCGCGGCGCGGCGGCGTAGCGGGCCCGGGCCCGGCCCAGCGGACTGACCAGGTCGGCCGTGCCGTGCACCCCGAGGACCGGGACCGTCACCGCGGCCAGGTCACCGTCGGCGAGCCAGGCCGCGGGCACCGGCCGCTCCAGCGCGCCGCGACGCACCTCGGGGTCGGCGTCCAGACGGGCCTGGTGGGCCGGGCACGCCGTGCGCACCTCGAGTTCCGCCGTCCAGCCCGGTGCGCCCTGGCCGTCCGGCGCCGCCGCACCCCGCTCACGGGCCTGGTCGGACGGGGCCGAGTCGCCAAAGTCAGCCGAGTCAGCCGAGTCAGCCGAGCCAGTAGAGTCGGCAGAGTCGGCGGTGGGCAGGCCGACGAGCAGCAGCGCGTCGATGTCGACCGCGCCGGTCGCGGTCAGCGCGGCGGCGAAGGCGGCGCCGGCGTCCGAACCGGCGAGGACCCGCGGCGCCGGCAGGTCGGGGTCGGCGAGCAACGAGCGGACGTCCGCGGTGACCGTCGCGGCCGCCTCCTCACCCCGCGAGGGGTCACCGACCACGCGCACCCGGTAGCCGTCGGCCGCGATCCGGGTGCCGAACCGCTCGTAGACGCCGGGATGCTCCCCCCGGCCCGCGACGACGATCACCGTTCCGCGCGCCGCGACCTGCGGCGGGTTGTCGAAGGCCCGCAGCGTCGGCGTCGCCTCGCCGGTGGTGTCGCCCCCGGTCACCACCGACGCGCCCGACGGCCGCGGCGCCGCCGCGGTGGCCGCCGACGAGGTCACCGCCGACGAGGTCGCGGTGGTGGGGATGAGCGGAGTGGAGGTCATCTCGGTGTCCTTCGTCCGGCGTGTTGACGGTCAGCGCAAACAGGAATGGCAGATATGCACATAACGGACTAATGAATGTTTCGACCCGGTGTTGTCCGCCCGGATATGACGCCGACGACCCTCGGGTCATGCCGGGAAAAGGACCGCCTCGCCACATCGGGACCGGTCACCGCGGCGAGACTGGTCCCGCCGATCCGAAACAACGGCATACATTTCCCCCTGGACGGCCGGGCAGCTGGTCGTGGAGCCGCCCTGGCCGCGGCATCTGTACTGCGACGAACAGCGAGGGCCGGGAATGTCACACCGCGGGAGCGGGACGCCGGCAGGGCACGAGATGTCAGCCGAATCGAACCGGCGACCGGCCCGAACACGCTCGGGCCCGCCCGTCCGAAAACGGCAGGATCAGCGGGTCGGACAGGCCGAGGAGGCGAGGAAGCCGAAGTCGACGACACGCCTGCGGGTCAGAATCCGCCCAGGCGTGGACGCGGGCAGGACAGCACCGGGCCGGGGAGCTCCGTGCCCCCCGCACCGCCTGGTCGCTGACTCCCCGAACATGTTCATCAGAATGGTGGGTTTTCCCGGCGATGTCCAACGCGGATCCGCGATGGCACCAATCAGCAAACGCGATCGGTTCGCCCAGGTTGCGCCCCTGCCCGCCGGTCACACCACCACCTCCGGCGATCGGGATGACCGTGACGGGTGGCCGTGGTGGCCGTGCTGGCCGTGCTGGCCGCGTCCGGGCGCATCCGGGGTCGCGCGGGGCGCATGGGATCGGGCGCCCGGGGGCATCCTGCCCGTGGAACCCGGAGGTGGTCACGATGACGGAGTGGGCGCTGGAGTCGGTCGCAGCGGTCCAACTGCCACAGGCCGAGACCATCGTCGCGGATCTGCTCGACATCCTGCGCCGGCAGCTCGATGTCGACGTCGCCGTGCTCGCCCGGTCCGAACAGGGTGAGCTGGTCGTACAGGTGATCCGCGGGGATCCGGGCTCGTTGGATCTCACCCCGGGGGTGCCGCTGACCAGGGACAGCGGCCTGCTCGCCAGCCTGCTCGGCGGCGACACCCGACCAGGTGCCGTACGTTCGACCGCGTCAGCGCCGGTGTTCGACAGCGACGGCGGGATCTACGGGGTGCTGGCCTGCCTGACCACCCGGCCGCACCCGGCGCGCAACGCGGCCCGCGACGAACGGTTCCTGCGGCTGATGGCCGCCTTCCTCACCGACTCGGTGCTGGATCTCCAGGAGATGTGGACGCGGCGTCGGCGCGTCTGGCAGGAGGTCAGCGACCTGATCGACGACGGCGGGCCGCAGGTGGTGTTCCAGCCGATCCTGCGCCTGAGTGACCGGCGGATCGTCGGCCTCGAGGCGCTGTCCCGGTTCCCCGACCTCACCGCCGCGCCGCAGCACTGGTACGCCAACGCCGCCACCGTGGGTCTTGCCACCGAGCTCGAACGCATCGCGATCCACGGTGCGTTGCGGGTCCTGCCGATGCTGCCCCCCCACCTGACACTCACCGTCAACGTCTCGCCCTCCACGCTGGTCGCGGGTCTGGTGGATGCCCTGCCGCCCGTCGCCGCCGGCCGGCTGGTGATGGAGATCACCGAGCACGAGCACATCAGCGACGACCAGGAACTGCTGAGCACCGTCGGGGAACTGCGTGCCCGCGGTATCCGCGTCGCGATCGACGACATCGGCACCGGCTACGCCGGACTCGCCCAGCTGCTACGCCTACGCCCCGAGATCATCAAACTGGACGGGGTGATCACCCGCGGGATCGACACCGACGCCGCCCGGCGGGCGATCGCCGCGGGCCTGGTCGAGGTCGCCCGGGAGATCGGCGGGCGAGTCGTCGCCGAAGGCATCGAGACCCCCCGGGAACTCGCCACGGTCGAAGCCGCCGGCATCGGCTACGGCCAGGGCTTCCTCCTCGGACGACCAGCCCCCGCCAGCGAGGTCACCCAGGGCGCTGCCACCACCGCTGCCACCGCTGCCACCGCTGCCACCGCTGCCACCGCTGCCACCGCTGCCAGGATCGCCGAGGGGGCCACCGCCGCGGGCTCCGCGCCCGCCAGCCAGGCCTGACCGCCGGACCTCCCGCGTCCCTCCCGCGTCCCTTCGGCCTCCCGCCGGTGGGCCTCCCGTTTCTACCCCCTGCGCGACCCGGATGGGCGGATCCTGCTCCGGGGCTGGTCGCGGGTGTGGCGGCGGCCGGAGCGGGTCCGTTCGGGGTGGCCCGGGGGGATGACACCCAGCGGACAGATCGACCGGAGTGCGCCCGATGTCGCCTAGCATCATCCGATATGACCGGGGTGGGCACATCGTCGCAGCCTGCCACGGGCACACCCCCGGACCCCACCTCCGCAGCACCACCATCCGCGCCATCGCCGTCGTCGCCGGTCTCCTTCTCGCCGTCGGCGTGGGGGTGGCGGCCGTCGGACTGGTGGTCCTCGCCACCCGGTCGGCTGCGGCTGGTCTCACTGGTCGTGATGGTGCTGCTGGTCGCGCTGTGGATCACGGCGTTCGCCACGAGCCAGGCCCGGCAGGGGACGCTGGACGCCCTGTCCGGGCGACCCGGCGGCGGGCAGAGCGCCACGCTCGTCGCGGCGCTGCGCCTGCGTTCGGACCTCGCCGGTGCCGATGCCGCCGCCACCCGCGTCCGCCTCGGCGGCAACGACGGCCTCGAGGTGGCCCGCCAGCGGGAGGCCTACCGCCGGGCGATGGCGGACGTCGGGGCGCAGCTCGTCGTGCTCGCCCGCGCCCACCCCGACGCCGACGGCGGCACCGACGCCGATCCGGGCTCGGCGCTCACGGTCATCGCCCAGCAGCTGTCCCCCTACGGTGGCGAGGTGGCGCAGGCGAAGGCCGCCCGTTCGGAACTGATGTGGCGCACGATCCTGCCGGCGGCCGACCGGATCGTCGCCACCGAGCAGAGCCGGGCCGAACACGCCCTGCACCGGGCCGAGGCCACGAACCCGCTGGTCGGCGTCGTCGTTCTCGGCGCGTTGACGTTCGGGGCGCTGGTCAGCACCCAGATCTGGCTGGTGCGGCGGACCAACCGCGTCCTGAATCCCGCCCTCGCCGCCGCGACGGTCCTGTCCGCCGTGGCCGTGGGCTGGACCCTGCTCGCCTTCGCCGCCCAACATGATCACATCGCGGACGGCCGCGACCACGGCTACCGCCCGCTGACCCGGACCTCGCAGGCCAGGGTGCTGGCCCTGCGTGCCTGGACCGACGACGTCCGCGCGCTGCTCGACCGATCCGATGCCCCCCGCCTGGACGCCGACTCCGCCGCCGCGAGCACCCGCCTGCGCCACGACCCGGCCAGCGCCCCCGCCGCAGGTGCCGCCGGTTCCGACGGCGCCGGCCTGCTCGCCATGATCGCCGCCCCCGGTGGCCCCGACCAGGCCGCCCGCGCCGCTCTGACCCCCGCCTGGACCGACTACGCCGACATCGCCGCGCGCATCCGCGACGGCGCGGGACGACCCGAGGGCCTCTGGCCGGCCGCGCTGCTCGCCCAGCAGGACGCGACCGGTGCCCTGCGCACCTTCGACGAACGCTCCGTGGCCGTCCTCGACGCCAGCCGCACCCATCTCACGGACGACCTCACCGCCGCCGCCGACACCGTCGACACGCTGCCCGCCGCCCTGTCGATCACGCTGGGCCTGGCCGCCGTCCTCACCTTCGTCGGCCTCCAACTGCGTATCAACGACTATCGCTGACCTGCGCCGGCCCCCGGTTCCAGGGAGGATCCAGGGGAGGCGAGCGGGTGGAGGCCGCCACATCGGCGGCCCCGGGCGAACCGGGTGTGGATCATGAGATGCGAGGGCCGACCGCGGGCGGTGCTCGAGCGGGTGCCCTCCCCTGGGTGGCCGGCGGGCCACCGGAGGGTGGTGACGCCGGCCACCCCGCCCTCGGGCGCCGAGCGCGATGCACGAGTGCGTCCAGCCATGATGCGACGATGCGCGAATCGGGCATCTCGGGTCGGATGACGAGAACGCGACAGCTGGCCGAAATCGGTGATCTGGCGACCTACCATCGGTCATCGTGCGGGCTTCACGTTGGCGGGCGGCCTGGCCAGTGACAAGGAGAGCAGTGACCGATCCCCAGCGCTGCCCGCGGCCCACGTGCCACGGTGTGCTCCAGGACGGTCGCTGCCCGGCCTGCGGCTGGTCCCGCGGCCCGGTCAGCTCCGCGGCCCGCGAGATCAGCACCGACACGAACGCGGGCACCAGCACCGGCGTTGCGGCCTCGGCCACGCTGCGACCCTCCGCGGTCCCCCAGGTCACGCATCAGCCGGCGGCGCCCCCGCCCACCATCTTCTCGGCGGCGACTCCCACCCCTGGCGGACCCGAGCTGGACCCGACCCGGCCCACCACCTTCTCTCCCGCCGTCCCGCCGGCGTCCCCGTTCACACCCTCGGTGTCCCCGTTCACCTCCCCGGCACCTCCCGCCGCACGGCCGGCATCCCTCGTTCCCCCCGCTGCCCGCACTCCTCCCGTCTCCCCCGCCGCACCACCCGCTCCCACCGCCGCACCACCCGCTCGCCCCGCCGCACCGCCGGCATCCGGTCCGACGTCCGCGGCCACGCCGGCATCCCGTCCGACGCCCGTGGCGAAACCGTCCGGTGGCTCCGGCGGCGCGAGCTCGGGAAGTCCGAGCGCAGGTGGTGCGGGCACGGGTGCTGCGAGCACCGGCGGCGGCGCTGCCGGGCGTGGGGTGCTGGGCGAGACGAACGGTGATCACGATGCGGCGACGCTGCCGCCGCGGCCGGGATGGTCAGGGTGGTCGGACGAGGTGGGGGCCTCCGGGTTCCCCAGCGCACCGCCGCCGACCGTGTGGACGAGAAGCGAAGGTGACGACGGCGCCGAGCCGCCGGCGCGTCCCGCCTCGGTCGCTCCGGCGCGCTGTCCGGCGCCCCGGCCCGGGCAGAACCAGCTCTGGTCCGCGGCTGGCAGCGCGACCGGCGGGCGCTCGCGGCGGACGTCCGACGCCTCCGGGCACGGCGCCGTCGACGGTGCCGGTTCGGGCGGCGGGGCGGGAACCGGCCTCGTCCACGGCCCGGCCGGTGGGCAGGGAACCTCAGCCGGCGGGTCGGGCGGGTCCGGTGGCGAACCGGCGGCTTCGGGCGCTGGGACAGGCGGGTCCGGTGGCGCGTCGGGACGGTCGGGCCCCGGGTCGGTCAACGAGCTGGGGGCGGGGCTGGTGGAGCTGCCCGCGGTGGAACGGCCCGATCCGGCGTCGCTGCCGCTCATCGACCCACGGCTGCCGCTGCGGTTGCGGGTGTGCCGGGGCTGCGGGGAGCCGGTGGGACGGGCCCGGGCCGGCCAGCAGGCACTCGCGGAGGGTTTCTGCGCCGGCTGCGGACAGCCCTACTCCCTGCGGCCGTCGCTGCGGCCCGGGGACCAGATCGGCCGGTACGAGATCGAGGGTGTGCTCGCCCACGGCACCCATGGCTGGACCTACCTGGCTCTCGATCACAGCGCGGAGGCGCAGCCCTGGGTCGTCTTCCGAGGGCTGTGCACCTCCCCCGAGCGGGACGTCCGGGTCGCGGCGATGGCCGAGCGGGGCTTCCTCACGGAGCTGGACCATCCTGGGATCGCGAAGGCCCACACGTGCCTCGAGCACGGCGACACCAGCTATCTCGTCACGGAACACGTCTCTGGTCTTACGCTTCGTGATATGCAGCGACGACGGCAGACCGATGTGGGACGACCGGACCCGCTGCCGGTGACCGCCGCGATCGCCTACGTCATGGCCGCACTGCCGGCGCTGGAGTACCTGCACCGCCGCGGGCTGGTGTACGGGGACGTCCGGCCGGACACCATCATGGCCAGCGGACATCAGGTACGGCTGGTGGACCTGCGGGCCATCCAGCGCCTCCAGCGCCGACCGGGCAGCGGCCGCGGCGGCGCCGCGATGGGGGCGCTGGGGTTCCAGGCGCCGGAGGTGGGCACCGACGGTCCCTCGGTCGCCGGCGACCTGTACGCCGTCGGACGGACCCTGGCCGCCCTCGCCCTGGACCTGCGCGGTTTCACCTCGACGTACCGGTTCAGTCTGCCGCCGGCCACCGCGCACACGGTGCTGGCCCGGCACGAGTCGCTGACCCGGCTGCTGGCGAAGACGACCGCCCGCGACCCGGCTCGACGTTTCGCCAGCGCCACCGAACTGCACGGTGAGCTGCTCGGTGTCCTGCGGGAGATCGTCGCCGCCGAACGCGGCCGGCCGATCCCCGCCCCCGTCCGCAGCACCCGCTTCGGCCCCGACACCAGCCCCGACAGTGGCACGGGAACTGACGGTGGCACGGGAACTGACGGTGGCACGGGTGCTGGCGGTGATGCGGGTGCTGGCGGTGAACTGGCGGGGCCGTGGCCGGTGCTGTCGTGGCGGGTGCTGCCCCACCTGCTGGCCGAGCCGGCCGATCCGGCCGCCGCTGCCCTCGCGACGTTGCCGGACGTCCCACCCGCCCAGCTCGCGGACCTGCTCACCGCGCTGGGAGCGGCCAGTCCGGCGGCCCGGCTCCGGCTGGCCGACCTGCACATCCGCACCGGTGCACGGGATGCGGCTCGGACGCAGCTGTCGGCCATCGCGGCCGACGACCCGCGGCAGTGGCGCGTCCACTGGCTGCGTGGGCTGCTGCTGCTCGCCGACGACGACGCCGCCGCGGCGTCCAGCGCGTTCGAGCAGGTCTACGACGAGGTTCCCGGTGAGCTCGCCCCGAAGCTGGCGCTGGCCGTCGCCGCCGAGTCCGCGGGCAATCCCGATCGGGCCCGGGTGCTCTACGACCTGGTCTCCCGAACCGACAGCTCGTTCGCCAGCGCGGCGTTCGGGCTGGCCCGGCTGCGCCTGGCCGCCGGGGACCGCACCGGGGCGCTGGAGGCCTACCGTCGGGTGACGTCCGCGCCGAACACCGCGGACACGCACCTGCGGTCACGCATCCACCTGGTGCGAGCCCTCGGTGTGGCCGGTGACGACCCGGCGACACCGACCCTCGCGGGTCTGCGCAGCGCGTCAGCGATTCTCGCCGAGCTGGACCTGCCACCGGCGACCCGGGCCGCGCTCACCCGGGACCTGCTCACCGATGCGCTGCGCCTGCTACGCTCCGGCGCCCAGGCGCCCGATCCGGGCACCGAGATCGCCGGGACGCCACTGCAACCGGTGCCCGTCCGTCTGGGCCTGGAACACGCCTACCGCACCCTCGCCCGGCACGCTCCCACCCGACACGAACGCCACCACCTGGTGGATCTCGCCAACCGCATCCGCCCCCGAACCCTCCTGTGATGTCTCCGATGACGCTGCCGCCCTCCCCCACGCCTCCCACCCCGTCGAGCTCGTCCGTCCCCTCGACCGTCGGCGACCCCGCGGGTTCCCATCCGGTGCCGGTCACCGATGAGACGCCGACCGTCGACATCGTCACGTCCATGGTCGGCGGCAACGGCGACCACAGCGAGCTCGACCTTGACCTGGCCGCCGCGGTCAGCAACGTCGGCCTGGTTCACCACACCAACGAGGACGGCTTCGCCCTGCGCACCGTCCACCCGAACCCCTCGCGGCAGGACGCCGGCGCGCCCCCCGGACCCATCGCGAACCACACCACCCCGGCCGGCCATGCCGGCGGCGGCACCGTCGCACAGGGCGGTGGCGCGGGTGGCGCGGGTGGCCTGGGTGGCGCGGAGACCGGCGGCCTCGAGTCGATCATCCTGGCCGCTGTCTGCGACGGGGTGTCCACGGCTCCCGGTTCCGGTCCGGCCGCCGTGCGCGCGGCCCGTGACGCCGTCGACCTGCTCACCCACATCGCCACGACCATGTCGTCACCCACCGGCACCGCCGACGAGGTCGTCTCCCACGAGGCCATCACGGTCGGCGCTGGCACCGGCATCCTCCTGGACACCTCCCCCCTCACCGATCCCGGCCTCACCGATCCCACCGGGGTCGGTCACGCCGGGGCCGGTCACGCCGAGGACGGCGGTGGGAGTGGCGCCACGCCCGGCGATGCGTCCGACGCCGGTGGCCCGGCCGAGGCCGGTGAGGCGTCCGCGTTCGGGGACGACCCCTGGGACGAGGGCGCGCCGACCCACGATCGGGACCCGCTCGAGCGGGACCTGGCCGCCGGGGACACCCGTCCGCTGGGACCACGCCGCCATCCGGCCGCCGGACCCGGCACCGCCTGGCAGCCGAGCGCGCTGCGGGCCGCGGCGTCCGCCGCCGAACGCGGCGCCCTGGCCACCGCGCTCGGCAGTGACAACACCCCCGCCTGCACCTTCGTCGCCGCGATCGTCACCGCCGAGCAGATCACCATCGGCTGGCTTGGCGACAGCCGGGCCTACCTGCTCGACCAGGCCGGGCCGCACCTGCTGACCGCCGACGACACGGTGGCGGCCGAAGCGGTACGGGCCGGGCTGCGACCGGCGGGTACCGCCGAGACAGGTCCGGGTGCGCATACCATCACCCGCTGGCTTGGCACGTCCAGCCCCGGCACGGCACCGCACGTGGTGACGTGCACGCCGACCGGGCCGGGCCGTCTCATCCTGTGCAGTGACGGGCTGTGGAACTACCTGTCGGCACCCAAGCGCCTCGCCGCGCGCGTGCAGGAACTCCCACCCGGGGCGTCGGCGCTGACCGTCGCCCGGCACCTCACCTCCGCCGCGCTCCTGGCCGGCGGCGGCGACAACATCACGGTGATCGTCATCGATCTCCCCTAGCTGTCCATGAACGTTTCCGGCCGCGGTGGAGTCGCTGCGGGCACACCCCGGGACGGCAGGCGGGCCCATCCGTCCCGCCGGGCCGCCATCGGTGACGACGGCCCGTGACGACGGCGCTGTCGGTGAGAAATGCGTGGACCACGCATCGGGGGATGGCACCACGCCTGTGGATCCGTGGCACCGGATCGGTCTCACCTCCCACCTCCCATGTCTCGTGGACGTGGGAGGTGGGAGGTGGGCCCCACCGCGACCTGGATAGGCGGATCCTGCCCTGGGGTCGGTCGCGGGGCGTGGCGGCGGCGCGGGTTGGCTGCCATCGCGGGTTGGCTGCCTATCGCGGGTTGGCTGCGGGACGGGGCGTGGTTGCGGGGTGGGGCGTGGTTGCGGGGTGGGGCGGGGGTCAGGTTATGGGGAGAACGGTGTGGGGGTCGAGAATGGTGGTGATCTTGCCGGGAATGCGGAAGACGGCGTTGGGGGTGCCGGCGGCGGCCCAGACCTCGTCGTACTGAAGAAGGTCCTCGTCGACGAACAGAAGCATCGTCTGTTTGTGGCCGAGGGGGGGAACGCCGCCGATGGAGAAACCGGTGGTCCGTTTGACGTAGGCGGCGTCCGCCCGGGCGATGTCACGACCGAGGACGGCCGCGATCTTCGTTTCGTCCACCCGGTTCGTGCCACTGGCCAGGACCATCACGGGGCCGCCGGTGTCGGTGTCCCGAAAGACCAGCGACTTGACGATCTGTGCCTTCGAACAGCCCAGGGCGCGGGCGGCGTCGTCGGCCGTGTGGGTGGAGTCCGGCAGTTCCAGGACCTCGAGCGCATAACCGCGACCGTCGAGCATTTCCTGGAACCGCCCAGCCCGCTTGCTCAGACTCATCTGTCCCGCTCCTCGCATGTGACCCCTGCCAATCCGACCCGACGCAAACGGGTCAACACTAGCGACATCAGCGACGAAAACCAGCCGGATGGGGATGATGGCGGACCCAAGCGCGCGAATGTTGCGGCTTTTGTCATTGTTGCAGACGCATCGGCACTGGCCGGGTGACCTGCTGGCCGCACGGCTCGAGGTGAGCGCCCGCACGCTGCGTCGCGACGTCGACCGGCTGCGGGAACTCGGCTACCCGGTCGAGGCCAGCCGCGGGGTCGCCGGCGGTTACCAGCTTCAGGCGGGGACGGCCATGCCGCCGTTGCTGCTCGACGACGAGGAGGCCGTGGCGGTCGCCGTCGGGCTGCGGACCGCGGCGGCTGGGGCGGTCGGTGGTGTGGGCGGGGTCGGGGAGACGTCCGTGCGGGCGTTGGCGAAGGTGGTGGCGCTGCTGCCACCGCGGCTGCGGTCCCGGGTGGACGCGGTCACCGCCTTCACCGTGCCGGCGCCGCCCTCCGGGCCGACGGTCGACGTGACGACGCTGACCGCGCTGGCCTCGGCCTGCCGCGCCGAGGAGGAGGTGAGCTTCGCCTACACCGACCGGGCCGGTGCGACGAGCCGCCGCCGGGCGGAGCCGTACCGGCTGGTGGCCCTCGGCGGACGCTGGTATCTGCTGGCCCGCGACGTCGACCGGGACGACTGGCGCACCTTCCGGGTCGACCGCGTCCAGGCGGTGACCGGCGGCGGGCGGCGGTTTCGACCTCGTGAGCTGCCGGACGTCGACGCGGCGGCCTATGTGCGCCGGGGAGTCGCCGGGGGTGCCTCCCGGCATCGGGTCGTCGTGCGGGTGCGGGCGCCGGCCTCCCAGGTGGGTCGGGTGATCGGCGGGTGGGGGCGCACCGAGGTGATCGACGCGGACAGTTGCCTGCTGCGGATGGACGACGTCGCGCTCGAGTGGGCGACGATGCTGCTCGGCGTGGTCGGGGCCCCGTTCAGCGTGGTCGACCCCCCTGAGCTGGTCGATCAGATCCGGGTGATCGCCGAGGTCCTGGCCCGGGCCGCCGCGGCCGGGCCGCCGGCCACGACGGGGACGTCCCGCGGTGGGTCCGTCACCGAGGACCCCCGGTCGGGCGGTCCACGCGGGAATCACTGAGCTTGTCTGGCATGCTGGACGTCGCGGAGACACAGTGCGGGCAGCCGCGTCTCATCGGACCGTCAAGGTGCCGGCATCCTCAAGGTGGCCGGCCGGTGCGGGAGGCCGGTCACAACGTGAACGGAGACAGCGGCGCGGAGAACACGTCCGACGCGGGCGGCCGGGCCGACGCGGGCGGGACTGTCGACGCGGGCGGGACTGTCGACGCGGATGGTGTGGTCGTCATGCGGTTGGACGCTCGTTCCGGTGGGGTCGACAAGGTGCGCCGGGCGGTGGCGAAGCTGCTCGCCGGCGGGCGCTGGGAATCGTTCGGCGACGACGCCTGTCTGGTCCTCAGTGAGCTGACGACCAATGCCCTGTTGCACGGTGACGCGCCGATCGAGGTGCGGGTACGTACCGGTGGGGCTGCGTTGCGGGTGGAGGTGCGCGACGGGAGCCGGGTGCTGCCGGTGCGGCCACCGGCCGGTGGGGACGCCCTGACCGGCCGCGGGATGGTGCTGGTCGCGGCCGCGTCCAGCCGGTGGGGCGTCGACCCGCTGCCCACCGGCAAGGTCGTCTGGGCCGAGTTCCGCCCCACCGACACCAGCGGCGAGGACGACGTCCAGGTCACCGATGGCGGTGTGGCGGTGCGTGGCCTGACCGGGATTCGTGGGGTCCGCCAGCAGACCCGTCCGGTGTCGGGTTCGCCGTCGTCGTCACCGGGACACGTCGTGCGCCTCGGTGATGTGCCCACCGATCTGCTGCTCGCCGCCAAGAACCATGTGGACGGGCTGGTCCGCGAGTTCACGCTGGCCGCCTCGGGCGCCGCGTCCGGGGCGAGCGTGGCCGTGCCCGAACGGCTCGCCGAACTGCTGACCATCGTCACCACCCGGTTCGCCGGGCCGCGGATGGCGATCAAGCGGCAGGCGTTGGGGGCGGCCGCGGCCGGATGTCCCCGCACACCGCTGGAGCTCGTCCTGCCCTCGAGCGCCGCGGCGGACGCCGAGCAGTACCTCGCCGCCCTCGAGGAGATCGAGGGTTACGCCCGGGCCGCCCGGCTGCTCACCGTCGAGTCCCCACCGCAGCATGTCGCCTTCCGCCGCTGGTACATCGGATCCCTGGTCGCCCAGCTACGCGCGGCCGAGCACAGCGCCGAGCACGCCGCCGGCCAGAACACCGGGCCCGGTCCGGCCGCGACACGCAGTTTCGAGCAGTACCTGCTGGACACCCTCGATGTCGTCGTCGTCGCGCAGCGCACCGCGGAACGCTCCGCCCGGTTGCAGCGGGTCACCGCGGCGCTGGCCCAGGCGACCACACCGGAGCAGGTGGCAACGGCCGTCGTGTCCCAGGGCGCGGCGGTGCTGGGCGCTTCCGGTGGGGTGCTGCTGGTCCCCCAGGACGCCGGCCGGCTCGCGGTGACCGGGTCCATCGGCTACGGCGACAGCATGATCGCCGCGCTGCGGTCCGAACGGATGACCGACCGGCTGCCGGCGATGGCGGCGCTACGCACCGGCGAACCGGTCTGGCTCGAGTCCCGCCGCGAACGTGACCTGCGGTTTCCCGCCCTCGCCGAGCTGGAACCGACGGCGGAGTCGATGTGCGTGCTGCCGTTGTTCGCCGGCGAGCGCACACTCGGTGCGCTGCGTTTCACCTTCGACCATCCACGGTTGTTCGACGAGGACGAACGCGCCTTCGTCGAGGCGCTGGCCGCGCAGACCGGGCTCGCCCTGGAACGGGCCCGGCTGTTCGCCGTCGAACGGGCCGCGCGTGAGCGCACCACCCTGTTCGCCGCGGCGACCGATCTGTTCACCTCCACCCTCGAGACGCCGCGCATCCTCGAGCATCTGGTCGGCCTGCTGGTGCCGTGGCATGCCGCCCGCGCCGCCGCCGTGCTCGTCGACGAGGAGGGCGGCGTGCAGGTCGTCGCCGTCGCAGACCGCGCCGACCTCACCCCCACCGCCACCCCCCTCACCCCCACCGCCCTCACCCACCACGCCAAAACCGCCAAAACCGCCAACACCGCCGGCACCACCCAACCCGCCAGTGACACCCTCCAGCCCAGTGCCGGTCGGGTCACCCAGCCCCAGCCACGCCTGGGCAGCCAGGGCGAGTCCCGGTCGTTCCTCGGCATGACCGGCCAGCCGTGGGACGAGTTCGACTCGGTGCGGGCGGCGCGGCCGGTGCAGCGGGCGGTGGCCGATCCGGTCGGGATGACACAGGCACTGCGCACGGGACGGCCGGCACGCTCGCAGGACGGCGCCCGCCTCGCGTTGCCGCTGGCCCTCGGCGGACAGGCGGTGGCCGCGGTCGGCCTGGTCGCCGCCGACGGGCATGTCTACGACGAGGACGACCAGCGGGTCGTCGCCGAACTCGTCGACCGGGCGACAGTCGCCATCGGCAACGCCCGCCAGTACGAGCACGAGCGGCGCACCGCGGTCACCCTGCAGCGCAGCCTGTTGCCGCAGCTTGTCCCGCAGCTGCCCGGACTCGCGTTCGCCTGGCGCTACCTGCCGGGCAGCGCCGGTGCGCTGGTCGGTGGCGACTGGTACGACGTGCTGCCCCTCGACGACGGACGGGTCGCCCTGGTCATCGGCGACGTGATGGGCCACGGCATCCACGCCGCGGCGACCATGGGCCAGATCCGCGCGGCCGTGCGGGCACACACGGTGGCACCGACACGCCCGTCCACGGTGCTCACCCGGCTGGACGCGGCAGCCACCCGACTCGAGCAGGGTCGCACGGCGACGGCGGCGCTCGCGGTGCTCGACCCGTCCACCGGTCGGCTTGTCGTCGCCTCCGCCGGGCACCTGCCGCCGCTGCTGATCACGCCGGGCGCGCCGGCCCGGTATCTGCCGATCGACCCCGGCCCACCGCTGACCGCCGGCCTCGCCGACTACCCCGAGACCTCGCTGACCCTGACCGCCGGCAGCACACTGCTGTTCTACACCGACGGCCTGGTCGAGGACCGTAGCCGTCCGGTGGACGAGGGCATGGAGCTGCTGCGCTCGCAGATGTCCGCCGGCGGCAGTCCCGACGAGGTCTGCGACCGCGCGCTGGCCGCGGTCGCCCGACCCAGCGGCCACGAGGACGACACCGCCCTGCTCGCCGTCCGCTTCGCCGGCCCCCCTCGCTGACCCACCCCGTCACCACCCCCACGGACCTGGCGTGCCCGGCCCGTCCCCCACCCGTCTCGCCCGTCTCGCCCGTCTCGCCCCTTCCCTTCCCTTCCCGGCTCCGGCTCCGGCACCGGCTCCGAGCCCGGCTCCGGCTCCGGCGGCCCACCTGTCGCTGTGCCGAGGGTTGTTCGGGCTCATGCCGAGGGTTGTTCGGGAAATCAGGCCCTGATTCCAGAACAACCCTCGGCGTGTGGCGACAGCGGTCGTTTTGTGGCTACGGCGACCGCCGGAGAGCAACGGTTACCAAACGGAGAGTAGCTAGGGGCAAGTGGAGGGCGGAGGGCGAGGGGCGGACGGCGAGGGGCGGAGGTCAGGTGGCGGGGCCGGCGATCGACTTCAGTTCGACGTAGGCGTCGAACCCCTCGGGTCCGTGTTCCCGGCCGATGCCGGACGCCTTGTAGCCGCCGAACGGAGCGGCGAAGTCGGTGGTGTAGCGGTTGACGGCGAACGTGCCGGTACGCACCCGGCGGGCGACGTCCAGACCGCGTTCGGCGTCGGCGGTCCACACCGAACCGGCCAGGCCGTACTCGCTGTCGTTGGCGAGCTCGACGGCCTGCGCCTCGTCGGCGTAGGGGATGACGGTGAGCACCGGGCCGAAGATCTCCTCGCGGGCGATGCGCATGTCGTTGGACGCGTCGGCGAACACGGTGGGTCGCACATACCAGCCGACGGGCTGGCCGGGTGGGCGGCCGTTGCCCCCGGCGACGACCCGGGCGCCCTCGGCCTGGCCGAGCGTGATGTAGTGCTCGACCCGTTCCTGCTGGCGGGCGGCGACCAGCGGGCCGATGTCGGTGGCGGGGTCCGCCGGATCGCCGACCCGCAGGGTGGCGACCAGATCGGCGAGGGCGTCGACCACCTCGGCGTAGCGGGCCCGGCTGGCCAGGATGCGGGTCTGGGCGACGCAGGCCTGGCCGTTGTTCATGAAGCTGGCCATCTTCAGCCCGTCGACGGTGGCGGCGAGATCGGCGTCGTCCAGGATGATCGCCGCCGACTTGCCGCCGAGCTCCAGGGTGACGCGTCGCAGCCGCTCACCGCACAGCGCGGCGATGCGCCGTCCGGCCGCGGTGGACCCGGTGAAGGCGATCTTGTCGATGCCGGGATGGGTGACCAGATGCTCGCCGATCTCGCGGCCCGCCGGCAGGACGGACACCACGCCCGCCGGGAAACCCACCTCGGCGATCACCTCGGCGAGCGCCAGCGCGTCGAGCGCCGTCTCCGGCGCCGGCTTGACCACGACGGTGCAGCCGGCGAGCAGTGCCGGGGCGAGCTTGGACATGATGGCCGCCTGCGGCACGTTCCACGGCACGATCGCGCCGACCACCCCGACCGGCTCGCGCCGCACGGTGATCGGGTCGCCGAGCACGCCGGTGCGTTCGGCCTCCCAGGGGTAGGTCTCGGCGAGGTCGGCGAGTGTGGTCAGCAGCAGCCACGGCGCGAGGGTCTGCCCGGTCTGGCTGAACCCGATCGGCGAGCCCATCTCCGCGGTGATCAGCTCCGCGAACTCCGGCGCGCGGGCCACGTACAGCTCGGCGAACCGCCGCAGCAGCGCGATCCGCTCCCTCGGGGCCAGCCGCGGCCATGGTCCGGTGTCGAAGGCGTCCCGGGCCGCGGCCACCGCCCGGTCGACGTCCGCCGTCGTCGCCGCGGGTGTGCGGCCCACTAACTCCGTCGAGTGCGGTGAGTGCACGTCGAGGACGTCCGTCCCCGTCGAACGCTCCCAGTTTCCGCCGATGAACAACCGGTCATAGCCACGCACAGGACCTCCCGCTGATCGCGCCGGGCCGCCACACGCGACGTGCCATACGCCATGCGTCGCCCGCCGTTCACTGCCCGCCGGCCGGTGGACACACGGGACATCCTGCACCGATTGTCGCGCCCGCTCACGCGATCACGGTTGTGGGCCGGCGGGGCACACGGTCACGCGTACGGGGCGGGCGCCGCCGCCCCGGACGGACGTTCAACATCGTGGACGACGAGCCGGCGCATCCGAGCTGGCGCGACGGCCTCGCCGCCGACCTCGGTCGGATCGGTCAGGGGATGCGGGCGACGCCGCAGTAGCCATCGACGGCCGCCGGCAGCGCCCCGTCGGCGGTAGGCGCGGGACGCCAGTGGGTGTGCGGGACGACGCCGGGCTCGATGAGCGTCAGACCGTCGAAACGGCGGGCGAACTGCGCAGGCGTGCGCAGGATGTAGGGGAGGGCGCCGCTGTCGTTGTACTCGTCCTGCGCGGCGTCGAAGTCGCCACCGCCGCTGCCACCTCCCTCGGGTGCGGGGCCGGCGGGCAGGGTGCCGTCGTAGCTCACGAGATAGCTGCCGGAGACGAGCGGGGCGAGCAGAGCGTCGACGATGCGGCGAAGCTCCTCGTCGTCGGCGACGTGGCCGAGCACGCCCATGAGCAGGAGCGCGACGGGTTGGTCGAGGTCGAGGGTGCGGGCGGCACCGGCCAGGACGGTGGCGGGGTCGTGCAGGTCGGCGTCGAGGTAGTCGGTGGCGCCCTCGGGGGTGCCGACGAGCAGGGCACGGGCATGTACGAGAACCAGCGGATCATTGTCGACGTAGACGATCCGGCTGTCGGGGGCGACGCGCTGGGCGACCTCGTGGGTGTTGTCGGCGGTGGGCAGCCCGGTGCCGACGTCGAGGAACTGGCGGATGCCCGCCTCACCGGCGAGCCACGTGACCGAACGGGTGAGGAACCCGCGGGAGGCGCGGGCAAGCTCGGCGATGCCGGGGAAGACCTTGAGGTACTCGTCGCCGGCCACCCGGTCCACCGGGTAGCTGTCCTTGCCGCCGAGCCAGTAGTTCCAGATCCGCGCCGAGTGCGGAACCGAGATGTCCACCCGGTCCTGCGGGCTGGACGGAACAGCCGCGTCAGCCGACATCGCGCACTCCGAAGGGTCAGGGGCCGAGGGCCGCGGAGACAGTGGCATGGCAGGCGGCGAAGGTGTCCGGCAGACACCGAAACAGCGGAGATCAGGGATCTCCCCCGCAAACCGCAAAAATGCTCTGCGATGCTGCGGACACCCTAATACAGGGCAGCACCTGTGGGCGGCCGGGCGCATGATGGGTGGCATGGGAACGGGCACGCGATCCGCCCGGAGCACCGTGGGCGATCCAGGCACATCGAGTGATCCAGGCACATCAGGTGGTCCGGGCAGGCGGGTCCGGCAGGGCGCCACGGGCGGGTCGGGAAGGCCGGGTCCGGTCGAGGCCGGGCCGGTGGCACAGCTGCGGGGCTGGCTCGGTGGGCAGGTGTTCCAGCGGGTCGCCGGGCCCGAGGGCGCCGGGCGCCGCGAGCGGATCTTCGCCGCGCCCGGTGAGCGCTGGTTCGCCGAAGACCGGCCGATCCGCCTGGTGCATGCGGACTCGGCGATGTTCGTCGGTGGCCTGCGGGCGTTGCTGTTACAGTCGCTGCATCCACTGGCGATCGCCGGGGTGACGCAGCATTCGGATTTTCGTAACGACCCGTGGGGCCGCCTGGCGCGCACCAGCTTCTTCCTGGCGGCGACGACGTTCGGCCCGGCCGACGAGGCCGAACGGGCCATCGCCCGGGTGCGCGCCGTCCACCGGCGGGTCCGTGGTGTGGCCGCGGACGGCCGGCCCTACGCTGCCGGCGACCCGCATCTGATGCGCTGGGTGCATGTCGCCGAGGTCGACAGTTTCCTCGCCGCCTACCAGCGGTACGGCGCCCATCCGCTGGATGCCGCGCGGCGGGACGGCTACGTCGCCGACACCGCCGTCGTCGCCGAACGGCTCGGCATCAAGGATCCGCCGCGTACCACCGCCGAACTCGCCGACACGCTGCGTTCCTACCGGCCGGAGCTCACCGGCACGCCCGAGGCCCGCTCAGCCGCCCGCTACCTGCTGTTACACGCGCCGCTGCCGTTGGCCGCCCGCGCCCCGTACGGCGCGCTCGCCGGTGCGGCGGTGGGGCTGATGCCCGTATGGACGCGCTGGCCGTTGCGCCTGCCGTACCTGCCGGCCACGGAGGCCACCGTCGGACGTCTCGCCGGCCAGACGATCGTCACCACCATCCGCTGGGCGACCCGCGCGGCCGACCCTGCCGTGCCCCACACCGGCATCGACTAGTCGCCGGCTCCCCCGCCCACCGCGGCACGGCCGTCAGCATGCCGTCCACGGCTGCTCGGGGACAGCTCCCTCAGCGCCTGTCGCAGCGCCGTCAGCGCCGTTCGAACACGAAGGCTGCGGCGACGGCGGCGCCGACGATGACTCCGACGATCAGGATGCCGCCGAGGACGAAGAAGCCGACCGTCTTGATCAGGGCGATGACGACCGGCAACCCGGCCATCATCAGATAGGAACCGCGGGTGCGTACCGGCGTGTTGGCGACGGTGGTGATCCGCTGCACGGCGGTGACCCGGGAGACGTTCATCTGGTCTGACACCGACGGCATCAGACGGATGGTGCTCCAGGTCAGCGCGACGAACGCGCCCGTGAGCAGAACCGCGTAGATGAGGCCGAAAGCACGCCCGAACGCCTCGAACGACGCGCCCGCCGCGATGACGGTCGTCACCAGGGGCAGGTACCACCCGGTGGTGCGATCCTGCCCGGCCTGGCTGACCAGCCGCCGTGCCTGCGCGAACCGGGCGCCACGCCCGCCTCGACCCCCCGGACCGCCGCGCCCACCCGCACCGCCGCGGCCGGGTTCGGCCGATCCGCCGTAGTAGCTGTCCGCCATGACCGCCTGACTCCCTCCGGGCCTGGTGCGCCGACCCTCGGCCCCGCTACGCCGACCGGATCGACCTGTACCGCGCCGGACGCGGCACTACCGAACCTATTCTCCCCCTTGCACGGGGAAGCAGACGCGGATTTCGCCCGGCGGGTCCACCCCCGGGCACGATCCAGCCCACCTGGGCCGATACGTGCGTCCACGGGGCGGCGGACGTCCGCGGGAAACTGTCGGTGGGGGAAGCTAGCGTGACGGCATGTGTCGCAACATCACGGAACTGCGGGGCCTCGAACCACCGGCGAGCGACGAGGAGATCGAGGCGGCCGCGCGCCAGTTCATTCGAAAGGTCAGTGGGGTGCGTCGTCCGTCGTCGGCGGCCGATGACGCGGTCGAGATGGCCGTCGCCGAGGTGGCGGCGGTGGTCCACCGGCTGCTCGGGACGTTGCCCGCCCGCCGGCAGCCACCCGCCACTGTGCCGCCGCTGCGCCGCCCCGAGGTGCGTGCCCGGCTCGGGCTCTGAGCCTGGCCGGTCTGGCATCGGCCCTACCGTCAGCGGCTCCTACGGCTGGCGACGCCGGCGATCAGGGCGCCTGCGATCAGCGGCGGTGGCGGGCCATGTCGGCGCGGGAGCGGCGCCGGCGGTTACCTGAGTCGACGAGCCGCTCCGGCGGGCGACCGGCCTCGGCGCCCGCGCGGTCGGCGGCGACGCTGTCGGCGATCAGTTCCCGGGTGCGGTCCTGTTCCTGGTCGTCCAGTCCGGTCAACAAGCTGTCGAACACACTCACCTGGTTACTCCTGGTCCTCGCTGCCGCCGAAATGTGCCGTTGCAATAGGCTTTCCCGCAACGTCAGCTGATAAAGCACGCCATCTTCGCTGATTGCGGCCAAGCATCCCGGACCAGAACGTCGCAGGTCGGATCGCCTGTGTCGCATCCGGCGATCAATCTCGGCGGCACGACCCGCGAGAAGCGGCCATCCCACCGGCACGCACCGGCGCCACCACCGCCTGTCACGGCCCCTGGACGACCACGGGCCGACCGCGACCGCACGGGCGGTCGCCGCGGATACCGCCCGCCCGTTCGGACGGCCCGTTCATCGGCCGCCGGGTGCTGGTCGCCGGGGACGGGTCGCCGCCCGCCGTCCCGGAGCGTGGACCGGCGGCCACCGCACCATCGCCGGAAACGTTCATGGACGGCGATCTAGCGGGAGCGGCGACCGTGCCGGCTGGATCGGCGCAGCTCACCGGTGGTGGCGGCGGAGGTGGTGGTGGACGGCCGGGCATGGCCGGGTCCGCCGGACTGGCGCATGGCGGGCATTGTCGTGGTCGGTGAGGAACGGAACCGCCCGGTGGCGGACGGCGGCGGGACCGTCCACGGACCGGTGGAGGCGGCGCTACCGGGGTCGGCGGCGGGCCTGGAACGGCGGGAACCCGCGCGCGGCGAGGGGCCGTCCGCCGTGACGATGCCCCGCCCGCCCGGCCCGCCGGGACCGCCGGAGCCGAAGGGGCCAGTCGGGCCGGTGTGGGTGTTCAGGCGTTCGGCCGCCGCGACGCGGTGACGTCCGCTGTTCCCACCGTCGCGGCCACCACCGGAGCGGCCACCACCCGCGGCGCGTCCGGCGCCGACGCGGCCACCGACGGGTCCGGTGTCGGACGTCCCGCTGCGAAAGACGCGCAGGCCATGGCCACCATGACCGGAGCCGCTGGACTCGTCGGTGCCACGGCCGGGACGCAGCAGGTGCAGCAGCGCGGGCAGCAGCAGGATGCGCACGACGAGCGCGTCCAGGACGACACCCACCGACAGGCCGACGCCCAGCAGTTTCATCACCCGAACGGGCTGTGCGGCCAGCGCCGCGAACACGATCACCATGATCAGGCTGGTGGTGACGACGATGTGGCCGACGTCCGCGTGGCGGCTGCTGATGGCCCGGCGCTGGTCGGGATCGTCGGCGGCGGCGTGCAGGCTGCTGAGCATCGTCAGGTGCATCCCGATCGCCAGACCGAACACGACGATCATGATGATGCCGAGCAGGAACGGTTCGACCGGGCCGGGTCGCACGCCGAGACGCGCGGCGAGGTGGCCTTCGGTGAACACCCAGGTGATCGCGCCCAGGGTGGCGGCGAGGGCGAGCAGGCTCGCCGTCATCACGGCCAGGCTGTGGCGCACCGAGCGCAGCGCGAACAGCGTGGTGAGCCCGAGCATGCCGAACTCCAGCGCCAGGAAGCCGGGCAGCACGGCGGCGAACCGGCTGGACATGTCCGCGAACAGGGCGGCCTGCCCGCTGATCCGCACGGTCAGGCCCTTGCCCGCGATCGCCGCCGGCACCACCTGGTCACGCAGCCGGTGGACGAGTTCGGTCGCGCCCGGCGCGCGCGGACCGTCGTCCGGCAGGATCTGGACGAGTGCCCCGCCGGCGGCGTCGTTGCGCAGCGACAGGAACGCCCGTGTCACACCGGGCGCGTCGTTGAGCGCCTGGATCACCCCGGGGAGCGGGTCGGGCGCGCCGGTGTGCAGTCCGGTCACGACGGCGAGCATCGGGCCGTTGAGCCCGGGGAAGTACGCCTCGCTGATCAGGTCGTAGCCCCGCCGGGTGGTGTTGGACGTCGGATCGGCACCGTTGTCGCCACCGCCGAGGGTCAGCCCGGTGACGGGCATCGCGAGCACGGCGAGCGCGACGATGGCCACTCCCGCGAGGACCTGCGGGTGCCGGGCGACCATGCCCGCCCACCAGGACCGCAGGCCCGGGCGCACCGGCAGGCCCGTGCCGCTGCGGCGCAGCAGGGTGCGTTCGGTCCAGACGAGCAGGCCGTGCCCGGTCAGGCGCAGCGCCGCGGGCAGCAGCGTCATCACGGCCAGCACGCTCGCCATCGCCGCGGTGAACCCGGCCAGGGCCAGGCCGTCGAACACACTCAGACGCAGGGCGCTCGTGGCGAGCATGACCCCGGCCAGCGCCAGGCCGCCGATCGCGGTGGCCCGTCCCGGGTGGCGCAGGGCCGCACGGGCCGCCTGGGGCGGGTCGAGTCCGGCGCGCAGCTGGTTCTGGGTGCGGTTGACGATGACGACGCTGCTCCCCAGGGTCATCCCGAAGGCGAGGACGAGGGTGAGCAGCGGGGCGAGCTGGTTGAGGTCGGCCCGCAGCGACAGCAGCATCGCCGCGGCCGTCGCCATCCCCGCGGCGACGAGCGCGACCAGCATGCACACCGCGACCGCCGCCGGCGCCCGGACCATCAGGCCCAGCACCAGCAGGGCGATGCCCACGGCGAGCGCGACCGGCCACAGCGAGATACCCGACTGCACGATGATGGTGGCGCCGGGTCCGTTCACCTCGACCTGAAGGTCGGGCCCGTCGTAGGCGCGGGCGGTGTCGATCAGCGCGCGGACGGCGGTGTGATCCGGCGCGGTCGGCGAACCCTTCATCAGCACCGAGACGATCGCGGCCTGGCCGTCGGCACTCAGCGGCGACCCGCCGATCGGAAGCGCGGCCGCCGGGCTGAACGGGTCGAACGCACCGGCGACGCCGGGCACCGTCCCCAGCTGCGCGACCATCTCGGCGATCCGGGCCCGCACCGCCGGGACCTGCACCGTGCCGGAGCGCGCCCGCACGACGACCGTCTCCAGATCGGGCACCGTCCCCGACGGCATGAACGACGCGGCCGTGTCCAGGGCCTGCTGTGACTCGGCGTCATGGCCGGCCAGCTCGACGGAGAACCGCGGCCCGGCATGCCCGGCCATCGCGAGCGCACCCACCAGGGACGTCACCCACACCGTGACGACCAGCCAGCGGTGTCGCTGACACCAGCGCACCAGCAGAGCCACGGGCCTCATCCTCCGGCACGGCACGGGCCGGCTATATGGCCCTTTACGGAAATTGTCCGATTTACTTCGGCAAATCTCACCCGCCACCCGCCGACGCGTCAACACGATCCGCGGTCGGAACGCCCAGATAGGCACTCCGGTGGCGGTAGTGGGCAATCGCACCGAGAGCTGGCGGCAACATCCGCGAAACAGCACCCATACGTCCACCCATCCCGTCGGACGCCGCCGCCGGGACCGCCGCCAGCCATCCGGACGCCTGCCCGACAACGGACATCGGGCACCCGCGGGACGCCCCCGGGGCACCGTCGGGCCACCCGCGTACCCGGCCGGACCCACCCAGGTGACCACCTGCGGGCGGCCCGGCGCCCGGTGACACCGCGTGAGGACGCGCCGACCTGCCCCCATCCGGGGAGCCGGAAGCGGCCCCGGGCGGACACCCGTCCGGGTTGGGCCACATGTCGGATCGCCAACCCCCACCCCTACTACCCCGCGCGGCCGCCACGCCGGCGTGGCCCCGCCCCCCCCCCCCCCCCCCCCCCCCCCCCCCCCCCCCCCCCCCCCCCCCCCCCCCCCCCCCCCCCCCCCCCCC